>NZ_JAXBVE010000033.1:0-53641 GCF_035181445.1 Photorhabdus africana | reverse complement strand
CATCGAATGCGCCCCGCTGCCCACATAAACCGAACCCTCCGGCAACTGATACCAGAGATAATCCTCAATCGAAAAAACCTGCCCAAGATTAGCCAGCAACTGATAGCCGGTACCATGATGAATAAAATGCGGGATAGGTGTCTCCGTATAAGGGGCATCCGGCAATGTGAAGGTCAGTCCGCTGTGCTCCTGCAACCAGTCCACAATCTGGCTCAGTGTTGGATGCTGAAATGAACACGGCCATAATCGATCAAACACACCAACCAGTTCACGCACAAAAAGACGCTGATAACCGTTTTGAGCTGGCTGTGAGCGTGCCACATAACCCGTAAACCAGCGCAACACTAAATCAGTGTAACCGACATCCAGCCGCACCAGTTTTCCGGTGTAGTCCGTTGTCGTCTCCGCCGTGATAAAGCCACGACCACAGGATGCCAGTGCCAACATAATATTGGCGTCAACCAGGTGAATTTCATCACCGGAAAGATAGAGCCGGTTAATCGGTGTCATTATTTAGCCGGTCCTATTTTGTCATTGATGGGCTTCAGGACTTTGCTTTCAAACCAGCTTAATTTTTCCGGCGCTTCTTTTGCGGCGGCTGCCCCCTGACCTGTTTGCTTTCTGGCCTGAATATTATCGGCAGCGCGGGCATCACGTTTCTCAGCAACGGATAAATGTTCACGTAAAGTAAATGTGACCTGCCATGCCTGTTTACCGAGAGAAAAGGTTAAATGGGAATGCTAACAAATTAAAACCTGTCACTCCTAGTACCGTTAATAATGAATTAGCATATTTCCGTGCAATGTTTAATGAGTTATACAGGCTCGGAGAATGGAACAAAGAGAATCCATTGAAAAACATCAGAGCGTTCAATACTGATGAAACGGAAATGGCTTTCTTATCAAATCAACAAATTATTACACTGCTGGATTTCTGCGCACAAAGCACAGCAAAAGATTTGTTGATTATCGTCAAAATTGCTCTATCTACAGGTGCAAGATGGTCTGAAGCTGCGGGATTAACTGGCTCACAAATCACGCCTTATAAGATAACGTTCACTCAGACTAAAGGGAAACGTAATCGTACCGTTCCGATAACTGAGGAGCTATACGATGAGATACCAAAGAGGAAAGGGAAATTGTTCAGCTCCTGCTATTCAGCTTTCCGTAGGGCTGTCAAACGAGCCGGTATAGAGTTACCATCTCACCAATCGTCCCATGTAATGCGCCATACATTCGCATCACATTTTATGATGAGCGGAGGCAATATCATTGTCCTGCAAAAAATACTGGGGCATACCGATATCAAAATGACAATGCGATACGCACATTTTGCACCTGACCATCTGAATGATGCCTTGATATACAACCCGTTATCACAGTTAAAAAATGGCGACAAGGTGGCGGCAGAGAACTTAAAACCTCAGCGTTCATCAGCACTTGCCGTTTCATAATTCATTGATAAATATGTATTTAATTGATTTTATTATGGTATTCACAGGATTAGAATTACTTTATCAACCAGAAGCTGCCGGTGAGCTCCACCGTTAATTCAGCCAGCCCATTTGATCCGGGCTGACTAAAGTAATCGGAAATGAGTATCTCTTATTGACCAGCGATACTCATTTCCGGCAGTAAGACTGAACCACACTGGATATTACTACGCGTTTCAATATCATTCCCAATAGTGACCATATTGGCCCACATATCCTTTAGATTGCCTGCAATAGTAATCTCGCTGACAGGATACTGAATCTCACCATTTTCTACCCAAAAACCAGCGGCACCACGGGAATAGTCGCCGGTGACTGCACTGACTCCCTGCCCCATCAGTTCAGTGACCACTAACCCAGTTCCCATCTGACGCAGTAAACCTGCAAAATCTTGACCTTGCCCTGCAATGCACCAGTTATGAATCCCTCCTGCATGGCCGGTACTTGCCATGCCTAGCTTACGGGCAGAATAACTCGTCAGAAGCCAAGTCTGTAATATACCCTCCTTGATAATATCCCGATTGCTGGTAGAAACACCTTCACTATCAAATGGAGAAGATGCCAGCCCCGCCAGCAAGTGTGGCCGCTCTTCAATTGTCAGCCATGATGGCAGGATTTGTTTGCCCAGATGATCAAGCAGGAAAGAGGATTTCCGGTAAATACTGCTACCACTGATAGCACCAACCAAATGACCAAAAAGGCCCGTTGCAACCTCCGCAGCAAACAACACCGGGGCTTTCATAGTCGGTAATTTACGTGGCGACAAACGAGATAATGCACGACGAGCACACTCCTGCCCAACCCATTCTGGCGATTTTAAATCTTCAAAACGACGATTAATGGTATACGCATAGTCCCGCTCCATATCGCCATCAAGTTCAGCAATCACACAACTCGACATTGAATGACGGCTGGAGCAATAACTTTGCAACATACCGTGGCTGTTACCAAACACTCTGATACCATAATGGCTGTTAAAACTGCCACCTTCTGTATTGGTAATACGTTTATCTGCCTGTAATGCAGTTTGTTCCGCACGAGCAGCCAGTTCAATTGCTTTATCAGCATCCAACTCTGTTGGATGGAACAAGTCAAGATCTGGCGCTTCAAATGCCAGTAACGCTTTGTCTGCTGGGCCAGCACATGGGTCCTGAGAGGTATAACGAGCGATATCAACCGCAGCCTGAACAGTGCGAGCAATAGCATCCGGGCTTAAATCTGTTGATGATGCACTACCTTTACGTTGCTGATGGTATACGGTAATCCCCAACGCACCATCACTGTTGAATTCTACATTTTCTATTTCACCAAAGCGGGTGCTGACACTAATACCCGTTGTTTTATTAACCGCAACCTCCGCAGCATCACAACCCGCTTTTGCCAGCTCTAGTGCCTGTGAAACTGCATTTTCCAGTTGTTTGCGTTGTTGCGCAATTTGATCCGTGATTTTCATTAATTACCCGTAATTTGATGAATAAAGGGAAAATCTGTCGGAAAAACAGAATCGTTTTATCCACATAGTCAATGTCGAGTGGTAATCCGACGTTTTTCCCAGTTACAATACACAATATTAGGATGTTAACACCCACCGGGCTACAGGTCATGCACCAAAAATCAACCTGCCAGCTCCGGCCTTTTTAAAAGGAAAACCACTATGGCAAAGCAGCCTGAAGATTGGCTCAATGATTATCCTACCGAAGAGGAAGAAGAAGAGATAATTTGGGTCAGTAAAAGCGAAATTAAACGTGATGCCGAAGCATTGAAAAAGCTGGGTACAGAATTGGTTGAGCTCAGCAAAAGTGCGCTTGAACGCGTTCCGTTAGATGAGGATCTGCTGGCCGCCATTGAACTTGCACAGAAGATAAAACGGGAGGGACGCCGTCGCCAATTACAATTTATTGGTAAACTGCTGCGTACCCGGGATGTCGAGCCAATTACCATCGCACTTGATAAACTGAAAAATCGTCATAATCAGCAAATCACTCTATTCCATAAACTGGAAGAATTACGTGATAAATTGATTGATGGCAATGACGATGTTATTGATGAGGTTGTGGCGTTATTCCCACAAACCGACCGCCAGCAATTGCGTACTTTGATCCGCAACGCCAAAAAAGAAAAGGCGGCAAATAAGCCACCTAAATCTTATCGTCAGATTTTCCAGTATCTTAAAGATATGGCTGAATCCGCTTAACGACCTAAAACCCGGAAGGTTCTAATTTCTGTTAGGGGAAAATATTAAAACTAAGTTCCCCTTCCAGTTCTTCTTCTGCTTCTTCAAACAAAAGCACTAACGAGGAGAAATCGCGTTCTTTCTGCTGCGTAAAATGGATGAAATTGACCTCTACAGGTAACTCAATTCCGCCTGTCACAACATCCCACAGAGCATCCAAATTACTACCAAACTCGTCTCCTAACTCAAATTGTTCAGAAAACTGCTGATAGAACATTTTCAGATCAGGGATACGGTCAAAATCAAACTCCACTTTATGCATAGAATTACTCCATTAAGGTAAAACTTCTGTAATGATCCAACGTCAGATAAATCAGACCATCAGATGAATAAAGCAATCTGTCACTCCCTCGGTGCCCACAACGGTAGTTAACATCTGCTTCAAACCACTGACGTTTCGGTTTCATTGGTAGCTTCTTTTCACGATTAGTAAATTTGTCACCACCAATTGCTCTACCCGGCAGAACCTGACATAAATTTCCCTGTTTTGCATTCCAACCAAGATCGCGGGCCTGCTTCTTAGTAATATAAATATCGGGCAATTTATTATTCTGTCGTAAGTAAGCCACCACATTATTCTGTTCAGTTAGCCCTTCAATCCGTTGTATTGCTGGGGTACTCCTACCTGTTTCTGACTCCTGCAACAGTGTCTTATCAACACCTTTAGCAAAAGTACCACAAGTCACAGCCAAAACAGTCAGTAACACGCCTGCTAGCCAAGTTTTCTTCATGACTATCCTTATAATGATCTATCTCGGATAAACAGCCAAAAATCAAGCTGTTCCTCCAACGGTCAAGTTGTCCAGTTTCAAAGTAGGCTGACCAACACCAACAGGTACGCTCTGGCCCTCTTTGCCACAAACCCCGACACCTTTATCTAGATCAAGATCGTTTCCTACCATAGAGATCTGCTGCATAGCCTCAATACCGGAACCGATAAGAGTTGCACCTTTCACTGGTTTGGTAATTTTACCGTTCTCAATCAGATAAGCCTCCGATGTCGAAAACACGAATTTACCGGAAGTGATATCCACTTGACCACCACCAAAATTTGGCGCATATAAACCATTTTCTACACTACTTATAATCTCTTCTGGCGTGGAATGACCCGCCAGCAAATAGGTATTAGTCATACGAGGCATTGGCAAATGGGCATAAGATTCACGGCGACCATTGCCAGTCGGCGCGACACCCATCAGACGTGCATTCATTTTGTCCTGCATGTAACCTTTCAGAATGCCATTTTCAATCAATACATTGTATTGTCCAGGAACGCCTTCATCATCAATTGCCAATGACCCACGGCGACCTTTTATCGTGCCATCATCAACCACAGTACAGAGTTCTGATGCGACCTTCTCACCAATCTGACCAGAAAACACCGAAGTACCACGGCGGTTAAAATCACCTTCCAACCCATGACCAACAGCTTCATGCAGCAATACTCCCGGCCAACCAGCCCCTAGAACAACCGGCATAGTACCAGCAGGTGCAGCAACAGCGGAAAGATTCACCAGTGCCATACGAACAGCTTCACGGGCAAATTGTTCTGCACGGATCTGACCACTAGCCACTTCCAGAAAATATTCATAACCGTAACGGCCACCACCACCGCTGGTGCCGTGTTCACGTTTGCCGTTATCTTCCACCAGTACCGTGACAGATAAGCGAACGAGAGGACGAATATCAGCAGCCAAGGTCCCATCGGTTGCCGCAACCAACACCCGTTCATAGATCCCTGTCAGGCTAGCATTGACTTCCTGTACTCTCGGATCTTCAGCACGAGCCACCTGATCCACACGCTGCAATAATGCGATCTTTTCTTCACGGGAAAAACTTTGCAGCGGATCAATTGCTGCATAAAGCTGAGAATAGGTCACTTCGCCAAAGGTATGAACTTTACCATTCCCGTTTTCATGGACGATGCTACGGGCAGCCTGTGCACTTTGTTGCAGCGCATTCAACGTGATCTGGTCTGCGTAAGCAAAACCCGTTTTTTCACCACTGATTGCCCTAACGCCAACCCCCTGATCAATATTATAGGAACCATCCTTAATAATCCGATCTTCCAACACCCAAGATTCATGGTAACTGGACTGAAAATAGAGATCGGCATAATCCAGTCGACGTTCAGCCAGTTGACCGAGTACTGAAAACAGATCTTGATGGCTTAATTTATTTGCAGCCAGTAAGTGTTCACTGACAGAAGTTAAACTCATAATTGCTACTCTTTAATTTGCGGTATTTTTTCAATCAAGGAAGTCAACTGCGGCCGGAAGCGGTTATGTTTCACCACTTTCATCTGCTCACGCATAATCTTCAAGCTATCTGCCCTGACATTCAGTTGTAGTGCACTGACTGCATCGGGATTTTTCTTAATCACTTTCCCCCAGCCATCCACTGCCATTGAGTGACCCCACGTCTGACGGGTTCCATGTACACCAACCTGAGCCGGCGCTAACAGAATACACTGGTTCTCAATAGCGCGAGCCCGTAACAGTGGCTCCCAGTGTGCTTTTCCTGTTAAGCGGGTAAATGCCGCAGGAACAGATATCAACTCAGCGCCTTGCTCACGTAGCGCCTGAAATAACCCTGGGAAGCGCAGATCATAACATATGGTCATTCCGAGACGACCAACAGGTGTATCTACAACGGTAATATGTTCCCCACGCTGGAAAACAGATGATTCATTATATGATCCATGTTCATCATTAATATTGACATCAAACATATGGATTTTGTCGTAACGTGCACAAATCTTACCCTGATCATCAAACAACAGACTACTACTGGTAAGTCGTTCAGGATCTTCACGACTGATAAGCGGCATAGAACCGATTAATAACCAAACACCATAACGGCGAGCAATCTCACTGACAGCTTGCTGCAAAGGCCCATGCCCTTGCTGTTCCGCATGCCTACGATAGCTATCAGCATTAGCAAACAACAATGCATTTTCCGGGGTCATGACAAACTTGATAGTATCCGGCAACTGCTTAATTTGTTGTTCAATTTGCGCCAAATTATGTTTGATATTCTCACCGCTACATAACTGCAAGAGTGCAACATTAACGTTTCTCATGTTCCTCTATTCTCCTTAAGCTGACGCAGAACTTCATCAATTTTCGGTTGTTCAAGATTACCAGTAATCCGGTAACGAATAACGGATATCTTATTCCATAACGGCCCCAAAACCTTGGTCGCTGCGAATAATGCAGCACCTGCCATCGGATTGATGACAAAAGCCGTTGCTACCCCCACAGTAGCAGAAATTTCCGGCGTGACGACGGCTTCTATATTGATCTGTTGGCGAACAAGATCGATCTCACCTTTCGTTATCACATCCGCAATCAATCCATCGACCCGCAAGTTTTCAGTCTTGAGTATCCCATTTTTTACTGAAACATCACCACGAATTGAATCAAATTCAAAATCCTGGCTAAAGGTATCGCTGAAATCGAGCTGTAATTTACGTAACAAAGCATCAAAACTGACTAATTTCAGTAATTGGCTAGCACTTCCCCCACCCAATTTTTCAATAGCACCTTTGCCTAAGTCACTCTTAAGATTGCCATTCAGCGTCTGGAAATTGGGTTTCCACGGTGTATCCCACCAATTAAAATCAAAACGGAAGGTAAACGGTGAATTAACAATCGGCACAACTATACCAAGGTAAGATGCCATCTCATCAAACTTTTCACCAGAAAATTGCCCCATAATATGAGTATTATTCCCTACAGCCCCTTCTTGCCAACGACCTGCCAAATTTAATTTACTGACACTGTTTTCTACTATTCCATCGCTTAATACCAGCGAATTACCTTCTGGAATCAGGGAGCCAGACACCTTCCCAAGCTTCAATCCCATAATCCAACATTCAGAACAGATGATGTCTAATGAAGGCCATTGGTTCAACGAATAACGCAGAGTTGTACCTGTCTGAGATTGCTTAGATAAATCTGATTCAGCTTGTTGAGCGCTATATTGCAGCGGGCTATAGTAAAGATGGCTCAAATTCACTTGCCAAGGTCCACTATTACGGATATTAAGTTTACCGTTGATTTCCCGACTATTAGCCGTGATCTGCGTTCCCCAAGGCTGTTTTTCCACATCCAACGATAACTGATTCCAACGTTGTCCCCCCGCATCCAGTGATGGAAGTGATATATGCAGATGCTGTGGCAACATTGATATACCTGCCAATGAAGAACCAGAAGTCAGAGGCGCAATCAGCCCTAACCACTCTTCCCCCTCGACTGCCGGAAGATTCAATTCCAATAGGGATTTTTCAGGCAAATTCGGAATTTTATCGCTGCTTTGTAAAATTCCACGTGACAGTTGAGTGCTTTTCCCTGCCAGACGCCATTGAGTATTAAATGCATACTGTTTATCCAAAGTGCCTTTTACTTGCAACTGCTCCATATCACCATCAGCTAGAATATGAAGAGCACGCGGTTCATCCGCTTTCAGGGCAGATAAATAACTATCCACTTGTGATAAATCAACATCGATTTTCATATCATATTGAGGCTTGCCCTGAAACGGCAAACTGACACCGACCTTCCCTTCCCAATCAACAGAGCCAGAAAACGCTTTAGCAATCGCCGGTGAAAATTTAGATAATTTTGCCACAGCCCAACGCGCATTTAGACCAACATTGACTCGAAAGTTTTTGGGTAAATTCTCGGTAGAAAAATCAACCGTAACAGGCTGCCCAAGCCATTGGGCCGATAATTTGCTGCTTTGTAAGTTACCATTATTAAAGCGAAACCGGCCACTCACATTTTTCATTTCGCTGTTTAGAGGCTTAATCAACAAGTGATTATTTTTTAAAGTCACCTCACCACTGGCATCCACATTGCCACCATTGAGTGGAATATCCAAATGCAAATTACCCGCAATCTGACCACCAACCTGCAATATATCCAGCGTTTCACCAACAGAATTTGCTAACGGGCTACGGGTAAAATATTCATGAATATCTTTGCCATCTCCCAGAAGATCAGCGTCGATTAATAATTTCTTGCTACGATAATTAGGAATTACTGCTGACAGATTACTTGCTTTCACTTTACCCAATGCCGTTTGCGGAGCAAGCATCCATAGACCGTTATTTTGGAAATTAAGATCCATATTGAGATCCAGCAATGCCGGCCAGTTTGGTTGGTACTGGAAAGTCGCATGACGCAATGGAGCAAAAACTTGAAACTGACCATTATTCTTTGCAAATGGGAAATCTTTTGGATTGCCTTGAAAAACAAAAGTCGCGTTTTCTATCTGCCCTTTAATAATTGAAGCTGTCAGATAGTCAGTCAGAGGTGCCCCCATCAAAGCTTCTGGAAAATATCGCCAGGCATCACCTGCATCATAAACCCGCACTCCCGCCAGAATACTTAGCGCCGGAGGCTGTTCTTTAGGCTGTTGATAACGAAAATCACCATTGACCCACAATGATTCCGCCTGCAAATCCAATCCTTGACTCCAAAGTTGTAAACCTCGCTCACCTTGCCGCCAGAGTATTTCGCCATGACTTTGGGATATCTCAAACGGTGCCAGGAACATATCTCGATAATCAACGACACTATCCTTCAATGCAAAACTCAATTTGCCTTGCCGCAAGCTGCCATTGAGAGAACCAGAGAAATTATCAATAGAAGGCAATTCCTGCCAACGCTGCCAACTAACATTCTGCCATTGCATACTGATTCGGGAATCATCTGCCATTTTGGGTGTAATATCGAGGGCAAGATACTTTACCAATCCTTGTGGCTGACGATGCTGCCAATCCTTCACAAGATCAGACGTCAAAAAAGAAAAAGTCGGTAAAATGCTACTTAGCCGTTCAAGTTGAACGTTTTTTGCCCGGATACGCCAATGATCATGGCCATCAGCTCTCTTGGCTTCCGGCAGATAGAGCACTGATACTTTTCCTGACGGCCATTGCTGACCATCAGTGATCAAATTTGCCAGCTCAGGTGCATCAAACAGCCAACCACCATCTTGGCGACGCATCCGTAACATCAGATCACTGACAGAAAGATTATGGAATTTGTTAGCAACTTTCCAATTAGCTTTTCCCTGACGGAGTTGCAGTTGACCACCATCAATCCGACCATCTT
The DNA here is from genome assembly GCF_035181445.1 of Photorhabdus africana. Lineage (NCBI taxonomy): Bacteria > Pseudomonadati > Pseudomonadota > Gammaproteobacteria > Enterobacterales > Morganellaceae > Photorhabdus > Photorhabdus africana. The sequence continues at coordinate 43,797 of NZ_JAXBVE010000033.1, read as the reverse complement.
TCAGCATAATCCAACTAGACAAACTAAACTCAGCATCCTTCAACCCAGTATTATCCTGCAACCAATGGCTTAACCACGGGTGAATATCAACATTATCTGCCTGTAAATAAATAGTACCGTTATCCAATACGCCATTAGTGTCATGCAAATCAAATTTAACTTGTATATCACCATGCTGATTATTGATCGAAGAGAGACTAATTTTCCCTTGAGCTCGGTGACGATTATCTTTATTCAGCCAGGTTAATTGTGGTAACAGAAGATCAGCGCGTTCACCCGAGGGAGTAAGGAAAGTAAAACGGCTATCTTGCAGATTAAAATGATCAAACTGCGCCAGAAACAGATCAGAAAATAGATCCGATTGGGAAAACATATTACCGCTTTGATCATTAAACAGCGGTTGATAGTAATCTACTTGTAACTGATAAAAAGTAAGATCGCGGAAACTCCAACGCATTCTTAGTAAAGATAACCAGATATCCAATGCAACCGTGATCTTTTTGGCTTTCACATCTGCATTTGCGGTTTTTACACTGATATCACGTAATTCAAAAACAGGCCCGAAAGATTCCCATTCTCCCGCAATATATCCAGCATCAATAGGTACACCAATAATTGACTCAATTTTAGCGAATAATTGTGGGCGGTAATCATTAATATGTGGCAGTAGAAAACGTAATCCACTAACAAGCAAAGCCACAATGATAATGACTATTGCGGCTGTCGCTAATAATACTCCCGGCAGTCGCCTCACACGAATCTCCTTGGTTACCAATACTGTTATGTCAGCAAATCAAATGGTTACATCATAACTACATCAAATTGTTCCTGACTGTAGAGCTGTTCTGTCTGAACTTTTACCTGTTTACCGACAAAAATCTCCACTTCCGCCAGTGCATGAGATTCCTCCCCTTTCAGCGCTTCAGCCACTGCGGGTGAGACATAAATAAGGAAACGATCAGCGTCAACGGCTCGGTGCACACGCACAATTTCACGCATAATTTCATAACAGACAGTTTCAACAGATTTCACGGTTCCCCTTCCTTTACAAGTAGGACAATCGCCGCAAAGTATATGCTCGATACTTTCACGAGTCCGCTTACGGGTCATTTCCACTAATCCGAGTTGTGAAAAACCATTAATTGTCGTTTTAACACGATCTTTACTCAGCACCTGCTCAAGAGAAGTCAATACCCGTCGGCGATGCTCCTCGCTATTCATATCGATGAAATCGATAATAATAATACCACCCAGATTACGCAGCCTTAATTGTCTGGCAATAGCTTGCGTCGCCTCAATATTGGTATTAAAAATAGTTTCTTCCAAATTACGATGGCCGACAAATGCGCCGGTATTAATATCAATTGTGGTCATCGCCTCAGTTTGGTCAATAATCAAATAACCACCTGATTTTAATTCAACTTTGCGATCGAGTGCTCTCTGAATTTCATTTTCTACATCAAACAGATCGAAAATAGGCTGATTCCCGTTATACAGCTCCAATCTGGCTGTCATTTTAGGAATATATTCGTGAATAAATTCCTGTAACTGAGTAAACGTCAAACGAGAATCTACACGAATACGATCAAGGGCCGCTCCGGCGAAATCACGCAAAATACGATGGGCCAAAGCCAATTCGCCATAAAGTTTATTTTTAGTGACATTGCGCTTTTTACGCTCCATCACCTTACTCCACAATCGTTTCAAAAAAGCCGCATCCTGAGCTAATTCTTCGTCACCAACGCCCTCGGCAGCCGTCCTAATAATGAAACCACCATGTTCATCACAATAGTCAGCAACAATATTTTTCAGGCGATTACGCTCTTCTTCACTTTCAATACGTTGTGAAACTCCGACATGAGATGCGCCGGGCATAAATACAAGATAGCGGGAAGGTAAGGTAATATCGGTAGTTAGCCGAGCGCCTTTAGTACCAAGGGGATCTTTCACTACCTGAACCATTAAATCTTGTCCCTGGCGAACCAACTCAGCAATATCTTTAACATGAAAGTTCTTTTGCTCCTCACCGGCAATACATTCCGTATGAGGCACAATATCTGAGGCATGAAGAAAGGCGGCTTTTTCCAGCCCAATATCAACAAAAGCAGCCTGCATTCCGGGTAATACCCGACTTACACGACCTTTATAAATATTGCCGACAATTCCCCTTTTAGCTTCCCTTTCAATATGGATTTCTTGCAAAATCCCACCATCAATGTAGGCAACGCGCGTTTCGGATGGTGTGATGTTGACTAATAACTCTGCTGTCATGAGTTCCCCTTCCCATCAACTAACGCAAAAAACTTTGTGATTAATTCGAGCGTTTCCACCAATGGCAGACCAACAACTGAGTGATAACTACCATTCAGCGTTTTAACAAAGCAACCCGCTTTTCCCTGAATACCATAAGCCCCCGCTTTGTCCATCGGCTCACCGGTTGCTACATAATCCAAAATTTCCTGTGTGGATAATTGGCGAAAGGTTACATCTGTAACGACTATATCACTTAAGGTACGCTGACTATCTGATAAAGCAATAGCTGTAATCACCTGATGACACTGACCGGAAAGCGCACTGAGCATTGCAACAGCATGTTGCTCGCTACGTGGTTTTTCTAGAATCTTACCATTCAATACCACAACAGTATCGGCTCCCAACACCAGAAAATCCTCTGGTGCAATAGCAACTCCCGCTAGAGATTTATCTTTTGCTAATCGGCTGACATACTGACGCGGAGTTTCACCCTCTTGCCATTGCTCTTTTACCTGAGGAGAAAGAATTTCAAATTTAAAGTCCAATAATTCAACCAGCTCACGCCGCCTTGGTGAGCCGGAAGCCAGATAAAGGGTTTTCATGATGATATCGTCCTTACTACTACCTATCTCATTAGGCTATTTCATTTGCCATTTTGAGGTTATATACACTACTCGTATCCTCAAGTTATTGGCAAGAATGGCCTGCATCAGTAACGCCTGCTGGAATAAGTTCTGTCAGGACATTAAAAACAGCGATCCGACCACTAATGTACATTAAACTGACGACGGATTTTTCGCATTAACAGGAACAACCACGGCCAAAGAATACCATTGACCAAACTGTTCCAGAATACTTCTGGATGAAAAGCAACATTTGATAACAAAAATTCTGCCCAAAAAACGCTGAGATCCATCAGTACCGATAAAGCAACGACAACCAAAGCCTGCTGCCAAAGTGCCATATTGCGAAATAATTGAAACTTAAATGACACCAAATAACTCACAAGGCTGTAAGCCAAAGCGTTAACACCCAGTGTCGCTCCCTGAATCAAATCTACGATGATGCCCAATATAAAACCGGTACCAACACTGACTCTATGCGGTAACGCCATCACCCAATAAATCAACAATAGTGCCGACCAAGTTGGCCGATACATATAAATTTGCTCCGGCCACGGCATAATTTGCAGCACCATTGCAATCAAGAAAGATAACCAAATGATCCAACGCCCATGACTCCGGTATTGATTCATTAACGATTTCCCGAATTTATAAATTTAGCCGACGTTATTGTCGATTCAACATCTTTTACTCTTTCTGTTGTCTTGGTTGCTTCATCAGAAACAGACGATGGTGCTGGTGGTCCCATTTCATTTGCATGTGGCAATACCTGAGGCATCATTTGCATTAAACGTTCGTTGGCTACACGATAAACCTCTGATGGCGGCAATGGTTCGGATGGATTATTATCCGCCCCCCACAACAACAACAAATAACGCAAACGCTGTAATTCTGCCGTCGGCCGAGCATGAATCACAGTATAAGCTCGTTGATTATCGACTTTAACTGACGAAACCACAGCAACCGGATAACCTTCCGGGAAACGCCCCCCTAACCCAGAAGTCACCAGCACATCCCCAACCCGAATATCTATGTTGCTCGGTAATAACTCAAACTGCAAATCATCAGCACAACCAGTACCAGCAATAATAGCCCTGATATCATTACGTAAGACCTGGATTGGTAAAGCATGAGTCGTATCACAAATCAGTAATACCCGGCTAGTAAACTGACTAACAGCAACAACCTGACCAACAATGCCTTTATCACTGATAACAGGTTGCCCTTCATAAACACCTTCTCTTGATCCCTTATCGATGACGACCTGATCACTATAAGGATTAGCCCTACCGGAGATCACCTGCGTCACCATCATGTGTTCATCCTGACGTAAAGGTGATCCCAATAGCTCACGCAAGCGGGAATTTTCCTGTTTAAGTTGGCCTAACAACAACATGTCGCTATTTTTCATCAATAATTCTTGGCGTAAAGCACGATTTTCCAATCGAAGTTGTTCACGGGAAGCAAGGGTTTCTGACACACCATCAAGCACTTGACGCGGGCCATTGGCGAGAAAATAAAACGGACTGACTACCGTATCCATATAATTACGGACTTTACTGAGAGCATCAAGGCGGCTGTCTGCCACAACCAAAGCAATGGCAACAATAACAGCAAAGAAAAGTCGTAATTGCAGGGAAGGCCCTCTGCTAAAAATTGGCTTCATAAGCTGCGCTATTCCAAACTGTACTGTTTCATAAACAATGGAATTCCCAGACAACAATCGCAAGGAGGTCTGAGCTGCCCGTCATTCCCCCCTCACTTGCAAGTTAACACTCACTCCTCGCTGAAGAGTTCACCGCCATGCATGTCGATCATTTCAAGTGCTTTTCCGCCACCACGAGCAACACACGTCAATGGATCTTCGGCAACAATGACAGGAATACCGGTTTCCTCTATCAGTAAACGGTCAAGATTGCGCAATAGTGCACCACCCCCGGTCAAGATCATGCCTCGTTCTGAAATATCGGAAGCCAATTCTGGTGGACACTGCTCAAGAGCGACCATGACAGCACTGACAATACCCGTTAAAGGCTCTTGCAGAGCTTCAAGAATTTCATTGGAGTTAAGCGTAAAGCCACGTGGCACACCTTCAGCCAAGTTACGACCACGAACTTCAATCTCCAGCATCTCATCACCAGGATAAGCAGAACCGATCGTGTGCTTAATACGCTCAGCCGTTGCTTCACCAATCAGTGAACCATAATTACGACGAACGTAATTGATAATAGCCTCATCAAAACGATCACCACCGATACGTACAGAAGATGAATAAACAACCCCGTTCAAAGAGATAACCGCCACTTCCGTAGTGCCACCACCAATATCCACAACCATTGAGCCCGTGGCTTCAGAAACAGGTAAGCCTGCACCAATCGCCGCAGCCATAGGTTCTTCAATCAAAAACACTTCACGAGCGCCGGCACTGAGTGCAGATTCACGGATTGCCCGACGCTCAACCTGAGTTGCACCAACCGGTACACAAACCAAAACTCGCGGGCTTGGACGCATGAAACTGTTGCTATGAACTTGCTTAATAAAGTGTTGCAGCATCTTCTCTGTAACATAAAAATCGGCAATCACCCCATCTTTCATCGGACGAATTGCAGCAATATTACCCGGTGTTCGACCCAGCATTTGCTTTGCTTCTTGCCCAACGGCAGCAACACTTTTCGATGAACCTGCACGATCCTGACGGATTGCGACGACAGAAGGTTCATTCAATACAATACCCTGACCTTTGACGTAAATAAGGGTATTGGCGGTACCCAAGTCAATAGACAAGTCGTTGGAAAACATGCCACGAAATTTTTTAAACATAGCGAAAGGATAATCCTGCAAGCTGGGGACGGAACGAAACCCGTCTACTCTACCAACCACATGAAGCAGCGACAAGGCGCACAAGCACCTGCTTCAATAAAAAAGTGGCTACGTTATTCATATCAACAACGCGATATTCTACGTTACTTCTCCCAAACGGAGCAGAAAAAAACTGCATAAAAATGGGTTAATTTTACCAATTGTTCCATAACGAAATGCAAGAACCACCTGATTTTGCATAATTCAACATTATGGTACTACTGGATGGTACCATTGGTATCGTACCGGCTAGATTCACGGCTGCTTTTTGATCAATAGTTATTCCGATAAGTGCACATCAGCCTCATGCCTCTGCTCACGATGACCAATACTTAACTACAAGTGTGTAGTCTGTGTAGTGAGCAAATTAATGATGTAATAAACTGCGACTAAAATACAATACTTTCTGCTAAAAAATAATAAAAAACAGAATTTTCTGAAATAGAGCGCCATATGCAACTAAATTGGAATATGACAACAAGACTACAGGTAAAAATGCGGATAAATTTTGTTTTATAATTCACCAACACTTTATTTTTTCTTATATACCTTATGTAAATTACCCATTTTTATCTATCCTTATTTAATGACAAAATCAATTACAGAGAACAGAACGATAATGAAAGCCTTGTTACTTAAACAACAACAGAATCAATTATCAACGTCCATAGAAGAAGTTGATGCTTCTCATCTTCCTGTGGGAGACGTTACCGTCGATATTCACTGGTCAAGCTTGAACTATAAAGATGCATTAGCCATCACAGGTAAAGGGAAAATTGTCCGCCAATTCCCAATGATACCGGGTGTTGATTTCTCTGGTATTGTACACAGTACCGAAGATCCCCGTTTTCATATCGGTCAGCATGTATTATTAACCGGCTGGGGGGTAGGAGAAAATCATTGGGGTGGACTGGCAGAACAAGCCAGAGTTTCAGGCGAATGGTTGACACCTTTACCTGCCGGTTTGGATAGCAGACAAGCCATGATCATTGGTACTGCTGGCTTTACCGCAATGCTGTGCGTTATCGCCCTGGAACAAGGTGATGTTAAGCCAGAAAGTGGTGATGTTATTGTGACAGGTGCCAGTGGTGGTGTAGGAAGTACGGCGATAGCACTGCTCTCACAGCTTGGCTATTCCGTTGTTGCCGTTAGCGGTAGACAAGAAAATCATGAATATTTGCTATCTCTAGGGGCAAAAAAGATTTTGCCACGCCATGAATTTAGCCAACCGCCTCGCCCACTGGAAAAACAACTTTGGGCCGGAGCTATTGACACTGTAGGCGATAATGTACTGGCAACAATACTGGCCCAAACTCACTATAACGGTACTGTTGCCGCCTGTGGCCTCGCCGGTAATGCAAATCTGCCAACAACAGTGATGCCATTTATTTTACGTAACGTACGTCTGCAAGGCGTAGAGTCCGTCAATGTTCCATCAGTCAAACGCCCCGCCGTGTGGCAACGCCTGCAAAAGCTATTACCGGCTTCTTTTTATCAGCAAGCAACCTCGGAGATAACGCTGGAACAAACCGTGGAATACGCCAATAAATTGATAGCTAACCAGGTTACAGGACGTACATTGGTAAGAGTTCGTTAAGAATTGTGATTAGCCTCTAAAGTACAGTGGTTTTATTCTTGACATTTTTTCTGATAAGACCAGTATTTAGCTGCTAAATGCTACGATATCATTATAATGTCGCGCTTTGTCGCCGAAATGAACTTGTGGCTGTTATAAAAAGATGACAAATCGTTAATATAGGATTATGTTGGGCAGTTGTTGACAAATTGCCGGAGATACCAGCAAAATGGCAGGAAATTTTCACATTTTACTCCTTAACGGCCCTAACTTGAATATGTTAGGAACCCGGGAACCTGATATCTATGGCCACTTAACGCTTGATGATATCGTCAGCAAATTGTCTGAAGAAGCCCATCAATCAGGGGTTAAATTCAGTCACCTGCAATCCAACGCAGAATTTGAGCTGATAAATAGAATTCATTCTGCACAGGGTAATACTGATTTTATCTTGATTAACCCTGCTGCATTCACGCATACCAGCGTGGCACTGCGTGATGCATTGCTGACAGTAAAGATCCCATTTATTGAGATCCACCTCTCCAATGTTCACGCGCGCGAGCCATTTCGTCATCACTCATATCTTTCAGATCTTGCTGTTGGTGTAATCTGCGGTTTAGGGGTAGATGGCTATAGCTTTGCATTACAGGCAGCGGTAAACCGCTTGTCAAAACTCAATTAAATGAAACAGAAGAGTACGGAATCACACTCATGGATATTCGTAAGATAAAAAAACTGATCGAGCTGGTTGAAGAATCTGGCATTTCCGAACTGGAAATTTCTGAAGGGGAAGAGTCAGTGCGCATCAGCCGCGCATTAGCTCCCCAGAGTTTTCCGGTAGCTCAACAATATATTCCCGTTCAAGCACAACAACCTGCGCTGGCTAACGCTGTTGCGCCTTCTCAAGCTCTACCAGAAGCAATCAGCGACAGATCGGCTGCAATCGACGGTCACGTTGTTCGTTCCCCAATGGTAGGTACCTTCTATCGTACGCCTAGCCCAGATGCAAAACCATTTATCGAAATTGGCCAACGTGTCAATGTGGGTGACACCCTATGCATCGTTGAAGCAATGAAAATGATGAATCAGATCGAAGCCGACAAAGCAGGTGTGGTTAAAGCGATTCTTGTGGAAAGCGGTCAACCCGTTGAATTTGACGAGCCATTAGTCGTCATCGAATAACGAGGCGTTCCCATGCTTGATAAAATTGTAATTGCTAACCGTGGTGAAATTGCCCTGCGTATCCTACGAGCTTGTAAAGAGTTGGGGATTAAAACCGTTGCGGTACATTCCTCTGCGGATCGTGACTTAAAACACGTACTGCTGGCAGACGAAACTATCTGTATTGGCCCGGCAGCTTCTGCAAAAAGCTACCTGAATATCCCGGCAATTATTTCTGCGGCAGAAATCACTGGCGCTGTGGCTATTCACCCTGGCTACGGTTTTCTGTCTGAAAATGCAGATTTTGCTGAACAGGTTGAGCGTTCCGGCTTTATTTTTATCGGCCCAAAAGCAGAAACGATCCGCCTGATGGGTGATAAGGTTTCTGCTATCAATGCGATGAAAAAAGCGGGCGTTCCTTGTGTACCTGGCTCTGATGGCCCATTGTCTGATGACACAGAGAAAAACAAAGCCATTGCTAAACGCATCGGCTATCCTGTCATCATCAAAGCATCCGGTGGTGGTGGCGGTCGCGGTATGCGCGTCGTCCGCAGTGATAAAGATCTGGAACAATCAATCAATATGACCCGTGCGGAAGCAAAAGCTGCTTTCAATAACGATATGGTTTACATGGAAAAATTCCTTGAGAATCCACGTCATATTGAGATCCAGGTATTGGCTGACGGTCAAGGTCAGGCAATTTATCTGGCTGAACGTGATTGCTCTATGCAACGCCGTCACCAGAAAGTTGTCGAAGAAGCCCCTGCACCAGGTATCACGCCAGAAATGCGTCGCAGTATTGGTGAACGCTGTGCCAACGCATGTATCGAAATTGGCTATCGTGGTGCCGGTACTTTCGAATTCCTGTATGAAAACGGTGAATTCTATTTCATTGAGATGAACACCCGTATTCAGGTTGAACATCCAGTTACGGAAATGATTACCGGTGTTGATCTGATTAAAGAGCAGTTGCGAATCGCCGCGGGTATGCCACTTTCACTTAAGCAGAAAGACGTTGTTATTCGTGGTCACGCTATTGAATGTCGTATCAACGCAGAAGATCCGAACACGTTCCTGCCAAGCCCAGGTAAAATTACCCGCTTCCACTCACCGGGTGGATTTGGCGTACGTTGGGAATCGCATATTTATGCTGGCTACACCGTTCCCCCTTACTATGATTCAATGATTGGTAAGCTGATTACTTACGGTGAAAATCGTGACAATGCCATTGCCCGCATGAAAAATGCATTGGCAGAATTGATCATTGATGGCATCAAGACAAATATCGAGCTTCAACAGGCGATTATGAATGATGAAAACTTTCAGAATGGCGGTACTAATATCCACTATCTGGAGAAAAAACTGGGATTACAGGAAACTTAAAACCCGTTTAATAACATCAACATATTTTAAGGAGCGTTTAAACGCTCCTTTGGATTACTGACAAAGTGCAGCTTTTTAGCTGACACTTTGTTTTAGTCAAGTTCTGTTCGCCAAACGGAATTTACCTTCACGTTAAAAGTGTAGTGGTTCAATTAAACCGTTTCTCTTTATAAAAACCATTGCCCATCAACTTCACAAATGATTTTTATATTGCTATACCCTATGAATTTCAAGATGCATCGCGACGGCAAGGGAGCGAATTCCCGGGAGCATAGCAAACTATGTGACCGGGGTGAGTGAGTGGGGGCAACTTAAAAGATAACAGGTATACCTAATTCGGAGCCAACATCCGCAGTGGATTCAGTAAACATATATCTCGGATGTGTTCTTCACCAAGGCCAGCGGTTTTAAACCAGCGTTCACTATCGCCCAACCATTGTTCAACATCTGGCTGAACTGGCTGTCCAAGATCAGAGCTGTAAACAACATTATTCACCTCCGATAACACTTCAAAAAAATCTTCAGTTGTCTGATAACCAAGATAAACAGTTAATGCCGTCTGCTCCACATAAAGCCAATCATGCTTACCCAACGCCTTAAGATCTTTCGCTTTTAATCCTGTCATAGGACTGGCAGGTTGGTTCAGCATGAACTTACAACCACCCACAGCGGTAATCGCATCAATAAGTTGCATAACTTCATAACATGAAGCATGGCCTGATGACAGCACAACATTATGATGCTGCGCAAAACTAATTAATTCATGGATCTCGTTATGCAACCGCCCATTGCTATCGACAACAGACAAAGGTTGCTGTGCTAAAGTTTGCACGAAAGCATTTGACCAAGCACGTTTCATTACACTTTTATGGCTTGTAGGGACAATAGTCGGCAGATGAACCAGCAGCCGCGGAGCCGGAGCTTTACAGAACTGGTACTGGCTCAGTGACTGTATAACAGAATTAATTGCCAGCCCCCCTGAGGCTGCGTTCAATACTACCGAACCAAAGACCGGTAGTCCTGCTTCCTGAGCTAGTGACGACAAAGCAGTAACACTCCCCAAATGGTTTTTAAGTACAACCCCACCACCATGTCGGGCATATTCTCCTCCAGCTTCAAGTACATTGTACCGCCGAATGTAACTATCGGGGCGAGCATGATAATGTACATCCAGAAAACGAAGTTTTCTCTCCCAGTATTCTATAAACATCTGACTCATCGCACTGCTTTCCAAGGTACTGCATATCCCAGTTTTTCGCGGGCGTTAACCAGATCTTCTCCGTTAGTTATAGCCTCAATAATAGCTTGTTCAGTTTTATCAACATTTTCCGCACGCTCAATAACAGTGAGTAAATGCTGCTGCGGGATGGCTAGTGCGCCATTATCATCAGCAAAAATCCAATCTCCTGGAGATATCGCTACACCGCCAATATCCAGAGTGCATTGTGTTGCAGCAACCTTAGCGCGATTCTTTCCAGATACCATATAAACTCCCGTCGTAAATAAGGGATATTCCAATCTGCGAACCTCAGACAAGTCTCTGGCTGACCCATAAATTACAGAGCCTGCGATTCCTTTTTGTACAGCTTTAAAAGTTAAGATATTACCCCAACTGGTACAATCCGTACGTCCCTGATTATCAACCACTATTACATATCCAGCAGGTACTTCATCAATGTAGTTTCCAGCATTAAGAAACTTGCCTTGTTCCGGAATGATAGGTTCATAGCGCACAGTAAAAGCGGGTCCGGCCATTTTCATCCCGACATTACTACGTGGCACAATTCCAGCCAGTCCAGCAGGAATATGCAGACTATCCATTGCATCTGATATGGCTGCACTGTCAAGCTCCATTAAACGCTTTTTGATTTGATCAATTTGTGTAGTTCGCATTATATTTCCTCTTTCGATACATGTGCGCGTAGGACACTCCAGGCGGCATACTCTGGTATAGATTGTTGCAGTAGCAATTTATTACATGGAAAATCCACCGAATGTTGTCGTCCTTCATCATCTATGGTTGTCAAGGTCATCTGCCCAAGCATTTCTTCACCAGACAAAAATGAACTTATAGAAGGAAACGCAGTAATATTCACCGAAAGAGATTTTGAAGGACTATTTACTGCACATGCTGTACGTAGATATGTATTTAATTCATCATCATCTGTGAACCAGTTAATACGGTATTGTTCACTGAGTTTTTCCATAGCAGTCATCTGGCAATCACTAACCAATTTGTTTTCAAACATGGCGCCAAAGTTAACCAATTGCTGTACCGAAAGAGGGGCATCATCAGGCGTAATAACTTGTACTACTACATAAGGCGCTTTCCACAGATAGTGAATATCACACTCAACACCATCAAAGAATGCGCTCACCATCGTACCGACTTTACTTTCACTAACACCGATTAATGTCCAATGGTAGTTTCTCTCTCTCATGCCGACTACTGAAGGGATAGAATGTTCCTCCGACAACATTAATCGCATTTGAGACGGAGGCCCCGGCAACACAACTATTTTGCTACCATCAATATTAAGACTGAAACCAGGTGCTGTACCTGTAACATTGGGAATAACCTTTGCTCCGGACGGAAACATGGCTTGGAATCGATTCGAGGGATCACAATATACTCCCAATTTTTCCAATTGTTGCTCTATTTCCACCCAGATGTTATCACATATTTCCAGAGGACTTCCTACCGCTTTTGCTATCGCCTCACGGGTTTTATCATCCGGTGTCGGGCCAATACCGCCACACACAACAATGAGAGTATCCTGCCCTAGCCTGCGAACCACTGCGGTAGCAATCTGGTTAATATCATCAGCACAAACCTGATGTTGCTTCACTTTATATCCCTGCTCCGTGAGATATTCACTAATATCCTGAAGATTAGTATTAGGATATTTACCACTCAGGAGTTCATCACCAACAGTAATAATCGATGCAGAATAGCTAGTGTATTTTTTACTTAGAGTACCAATAATAGCCTGCGCCATTTGTTGGGTTGTTGCGCTCCCCCCCAGATCATAAGTAACAGTTCGTCCTTCACGTATCACATTATCTACTGCACAGTTAATTTGCTGTGCTGCATCAGCAAAGCCAAGATATTCCAGTAGTAATGCTATTGTGTAAAACATCGCTGCCGGATTGGCTTTATTTTTACCGGCCATACCAGGCGCACTACCGTGTACAGGTTCAAAGTATGCAATATCACTACCAATATTAGCGCTAGGCGCTAAACCAAGCCCTCCCATTACGCCCGCTGCCAAATCAGACAAAATATCACCGAACATATTCTCAGAGACAATGACACCAAATTCATGCGGTTTTTTTACCATCCATAAAGCTACTGCATCTACATTGTGGATATCCGCTTTTATTTCAGGGTAACGAGCCGCAATGATATCGAAAATACCTTTTGCAAAGTGCCCACTTTCCCGCATTACATTTGGTTTATCCGCAAAGGTTACACGGGAGTAGTTATTTTCCTTTGCATATTCAAATGCAGTGATAAACAAGCGTTCTAAACCAAAACGGGTTTGTAGACGGACTGTCCATGCAGCTTCTTCAGGACCATATTTATCTATATTTGGGTGCTGTAACCAAGTCGTTGCAGTAGCAGGAATGCCTTTAAAATCGAACCCTGCATATAGTCCTTCGGTGTTTTCCCTGATAACACAACAGCGAAATGGTTTACGGTCCCCTTCTACATAACGCACTGGTCGGATATTTGCATATAGTCCCAAACGCTGGCGTAATTGGATAACGGGTGACACATAATTTCTCGTTTTTACACGCAGATGCGGCGGCAATGCTTGTTGTGCTTCGTCTTTACCTTTACTAGTAATAGCGCCAAGTAACACCGCATCTACTGAAGCTATTTTTCCCCAAGTACTGGCAGGTACTGGATCACCTTCTCTTTCCCAACAAGTCCAACCTATATCCCCAATTTCCAATGTCACCGGAAGATTTAGGGCCTGAAAAACGGGAAGAGCAGCATCGCATACTTCCTGACCAATACCATCTCCAGGTAAAATAAGAATTTTTTTATTCATAAGTTTTTGAGCCAATCGTTAATTACATTGTTAATAAATGACGGCTTATCTTCCCAAGGCCGCATTCCTGCTCCATCCACGACAACAAAACAGTGCATAGGATTAATGTTGACCACCTGATTACATTCTGTAGCTAATTGCGAACGTCCGCCAACTATGCTCAGAAATTTTCCTTTGTAATTGCACAATATTGTTCTGGCATCCAATTGTAGTAACAGTGAAAATCCCACTATCATGCGTTCCCGAGCAGTATTTCTTAAATGGTCAGGTATCACAGGCATTTTAGGAAGTGGAATCCCACCTTCAGGAATAATAAAATCATGTAACACAGAAATCGCTTCATCTAGCTGATTTCTATTCAGTAATGCTATTAATTGTTTCAGCCTATTGGTCAGTAACGAATCAGCATATCCAGGACCACTCACTGAGATTACTCCGGTGAGGTTTTTCAGGCACGGCGCAAGCAATTGCACCAGAGTACCTGACATCGCAAAACCGATAAGCAAATAAGGCTGGGAAAAACGTTGATTGAGTTCAGATTCAATAATATTAATAGCGTAGTCGGGATCAGATGAATTAATTAAGGATAATGTATCAATAATAGACACCTGATATCCCATTTTTTGTAATAATATGCGCAATGGCATGCAAAAACCGCCATGATCCCAAAGCGGCATCACAGGTGCAAGAATTACCGCTTCGAGTCTGAAACATCCGGCATGGTTATTATGCCGCGTCATGCCGTTGCTCCTCGCAAAGATTTAACAACCTGAAACGCATAATTCATACCATTTCGTAATCCTTCTTCGAGAGCTGTTTTATTCTCCACACTCAAGTTGTACATACCCATCATTATATCGATAATATCTCGCCTGGAGGCGGCAAAAAAACGATGGGATTGCAGTTCATTGAGTTGATTAAATACTCGTTCAAGGTCATATTGTTTACTATTTTGGCTTAGATTGAGAAATGATAGCCAGCTTTCCAAATTGAGATTTCCGGCACCCTTTCCCATCCCTGATAGAGAACTATCAATAAAATTAACTCCAGCTCTCATAGCTTCAATACTGTTCGCTGTGGCAAGACCCAGATTATCATGAGGATGGAATCCCAATTGCAATTGCGTGGCAGACTTTAACTTATAAAACATCTGCGCTACCTGTTCAGGGAACAAACTACCATTTGAATCCGCCAGGTAAATAATATCAGCGCCCACTTGTTCACACTGTTTGGCAACTTCAATAATTTTACTGATAGAGAGCTGACTCACTCGTGTAAAATTAATACCCACAGCCATTCCAGTAGCTCGGGCAATCTCGCACAATTCTAAGCATGGCTGCGGGTTATCAGCTTTAATACATAATCTAAGCAAACTAACGCCATTCGTCTTCATTGCATAGATATCATCAGCATTGATATTATGAGGATGGGCAATGACTACCAATTTTGCCTCAGGTACTGATTGATGAATATTTCGGATATAACTATCCGGAGACATACCTGTTAGACCAATATTAGAGATAGGTTTGAAAGAACCATTGCGATAACCGATTTCAAACCATTCCACACCACTTTTATTCAACGCTTCAATATGCTTTATGGCGTATTCTGTTGTAAAATTAAAATTATTCAGGTATCCACCATCACGTAATGTGACATCTATATTATTAACCATTTTTCATTCCTATTTTAGTTTCTATTTTTTGTTTTTTACTTATTTCTTTATCGCCTCTATTACCCGTTATATAAATAATACTACCGACCAAGGAAACAATTGTGATGATAGATGCCACTTTAATAGGTTCATGGTGAGATATATAACCAATAAGCAATGATGCCAGTCCTGCACTACCTAATTGCAATGTTCCCATTACACCAGAAGCTGTTCCAGCCGTTTGAGAATGAGTGGCAATTGCCGATGCAGTACCTAGTGGCAGTAAAAAACCATTACCGAAAGTCAATACTGATATTGTTAGCACAGAAGTTATCAATGGGTTGGAGCTAAAAAACATTTGTATCGTGAAAGCAATACTTCCAATAGCAAAGATAAGATAGCCATGAGAAATCGTCTTTCTCATGCCCTGTCGGCGACTTAATTTCTTCGCAGTAAGATTACCCAACACATAACTCAAAGAGAGCATTATATAGGTGTAACCAACATATTTTTCTGGTAATCCCATAGCGGTAAGAATAAATGGAGATTCAATCAAATAAGAAAAATATGCCGTATAAGCGAAGCAAGGTATTGCTGCATAGTAAAGAAATTCTTTATTTATTATCACTTGGTAAGTACTGACCAATACATTTTTAACACTCAATTTTTGGCGTTTCTTTATTGGTAGTGATTCTTTCAACACTAGCAAGCACAATATAAGTGTGACTGTTATAAATAAAGTAAGAAATAAAAAACAGGCTTTCCAGCCATAATATTCACTTAACATACCTCCGATCATTGGTGCGACAGCGGGCGACATTCCCACAAAAGGGAAAATAATCAGATAAAAATTGGCAGCCTCTTCTTTCCCCATTAAATCACTAATAATGGCACGACTTAATGTAATACCAGCACAAGCACCTATTCCCTGGAATAAACGCAATAATAGTAACTCACTAATATGCGTACTGTAAAAAATACCGATTGTTGAAATCAGCCATATAATCATTCCAGAAATAAGAACAACTTTTCTTCCTAAACAATCACTTAATGGCCCATAAATAAGTTGAGAAAAGGCTATACCAAATAGAAATATCGCTATTGCACTTTGTATACTAGATTCGCTAACGTGATAATAGTTTCCCATTTTACTCAAGGCAGGTAGGAATATATCCGATGAAACCAGCCCCCCCATAGAGAGAAAAGCCATTAAGACGATAAATAATAAAGATGAAGATTTATTGCTCATAGATCATTAACCTATCAATATAATAAATATTATCCCAGAATAAACTCCGTATAAAATAAAAACCACGCACCAGTTAAACTTATATTAAATTCACACAATCACTTACTTAATGAAAAAGTTAATACCTTGCATGTAAAAACAAAAAATTACTTTACATATTATCTTGTGCTGCAAGAATTAATAGATTTTCATAACAACATGAAAATTAAATCCCATTCATTCTTTAGATTAATAATTTTTACTCTATCAATAATGCCTCCAAATAGCGAAATACTTTTACACAACTTATTCAATAATTAACTTTTGCAAAAATAAACTTATGTAAATATGAATTAAAAAAATAGTAACACCAATATCACTTTTAGAAAACAAAAAAACATAGAATTTAAGTTCAAAAATGAATAAAAAAAACACAAAATACAACATATAATACTAAAAAAGTCATTTTGAGATTCCAGCACAAACATGTACTTGCTCTTTTTGTACCAAGCACAATGCAGCATAGGTATCTATACCCTATGGACTTCAAGATGCATCGCAACGACAAGGGAGTGAATCCCCGGTCACATAGCAAACTATGTGACCGGGGTGAGCAAGTGCAGCCAACAAAGAAGCAACTTGAAAGATGGCGGGTATACACATTTTTCCTGAATAAATTTGTATCCTACCGTACAATCCTTCCCTTCCCATCCTCACTTTATTTAATTACCGGAAGAACGAATGGACAGACGATTTGTTCAATCCCACAAAGAAGCACTTTGGTCGGTGTTCCTAACGCTTGCTTACCTTATTGGCTGGCTATTGACAGCCTATTTACCCAGCGATGCTCCCGGTGTCACCGGCTTACCTCGCTGGTTTGAAATGGCATGTTTGTTACTACCAATTGTATTCATCATCCTCTGCTGGTTAATGGTGAAGTTTATTTTCAAAGAAGTCCCGCTGGAGGATGAGAATGCAAAGTGAAGTTATCTTACCTCTGCTTGGCTATCTTGCGCTGGTATTTCTCCTGTCAGTTTACGCTTATCGACGCCACCAGAAAGGCCCCTTCCTGACTGAGTATTTCCTTGGCAACCGTTCAATGGGCGGCTTTGTATTGGCAATGACCATTACTGCCACCTATATCAGTGCCAGCTCATTCATCGGCGGGCCAGGAGCAGCCTATAAATATGGTCTGGGATGGGTATTACTGTCACTGATTCAGTTGCCGGCAATATGGCTTTCCCTTGGTGTGTTAGGTAAAAAATTTGCCATTCTCGCCCGTCGCTATAATGCCGTTACTCTTAATGATATGTTGTATGCCCGTTATGGCAGTCGTTTTCTGGTTTGGTTTGCCAGCCTAAGTCTTTTAGTCGCTTTTGTTGGCGCGATGACCGTTCAGTTTATTGGCGGCGCACGCCTACTGGAAACGGCGGCAGGTATCCCTTATGGCACTGGATTAATGATTTTCGGTATCTCTATCGCTCTCTATACCGCATTTGGAGGGTTCAGAGCGAGTGTCCTCAATGATGCTCTACAAGGGCTGGTCATGTTGCTAGGCACTGTTCTACTGCTGGTAGCGATTATCTATAAGGCGGGAGGTCTGTCGGAAGCGGTCACCACATTACGAACAATTAATCCAGAGCTGGTTTCCCCACAAGGCGCAGACCATATCCTCAGCGGGCCTTTCATAGCATCGTTCTGGGTACTGGTCTGCTTCGGCGTAATTGGGTTACCTCATACCGCCGTTCGTTGCATCTCCTACCGCGATAGCAAAGCTGTTCACCGTGGGATCATTATCGGAACCATCGTCATGACGATCCTCATGTTTGGTATGCATTTAGCCGGAGCACTTGGTCGAGCGATTATTCCTGATCTGACCATTCCCGATCAGGTGATCCCAACATTGATGATCACCGTATTGCCACCATTCGCTGCTGGAATTTTTCTAGCCGCACCGATGGCTGCCATTATGTCCACAATTAATGCACAACTGCTGCAATCTTCTGCAACCATCGTCAAAGATCTCTATCTAAACTTGTTTCCACAACAAATCGTACAGGAAAAAAAATTAGCCCGGATTTCCAGTTTTTCTACCCTGATTCTTGGTTTATTGCTACTTTTAGCCGCCTGGCGCCCACCCGAGATGATTATCTGGCTGAATCTTCTGGCTTTCGGTGGCTTACAGGCCGTATTTCTCTGGCCATTAGTTCTGGGCTTGTATTGGGAAAAGGCTAATGCCTATGGCGCTATCAGTTCGATGATCACAGGGGCAACAGGCTACACTCTGCTCGCTAGTTTCAATATCCATCTATTGGGCTTCCATCCGATCGTGCCATCATTGCTATTTAGCCTGTTGGCTTTCTGGATGGGCAATACCATCGGTCAGCGATTACCGCCAAAAGCCGTCAGACCACACTAAGTTGGTCACTTTTAATCTATTTTCAATAAGGAGAATTTTTTATGCCCTGGATACAACTTCGATTAAATACTACAGGACAGCTCGCTGAATCCCTTGGAGATACCCTAATGGAAAATGGAGCAGTATCAGTCACCTTTCAAGACAGCCACGATAACCCTGTATTCGAACCCCTACCAGGCGAGACTCGTTTATGGGGAGACACAGATGTCATCGGGCTTTATGATGCTGAAACAGATATGAAAGCAGTTATCAGCCAGCTCGAACAAGTTCCTGAGTTAGGTAAAGGATTCATTCATAAGATTGAGCAATTGGAAGACAAAGACTGGGAACGTGAATGGATGGATAACTTCCACCCAATGCGTTTTGGCAACCGCTTGTGGATCTGTCCAAGCTGGCGCGACGTCCCTGATCCAGATGCTGTCAACGTTATGCTAGACCCTGGACTGGCTTTTGGTACAGGTACTCACCCAACCACATCGTTATGTCTGCAATGGCTAGACAGTCTCAATCTGGAAGGTAAAACGGTTATCGATTTTGGTTGCGGCTCCGGCATACTGGCAATTGCGGCGCTAAAACTCGGTGCAACGCATGCTATTGGCATAGATATCGACCCACAAGCTATTCAGGCCAGCCGAGACAACGCAGAGCGTAATGGCGTTCTGGGGCGTTTAACGTTATATTTGGCGAAAGATGCGCCAACCGATCTTGAATCTGATGTAGTTATTGCTAATATTTTGGCAGGCCCTCTGCGTGAACTCGCCCCTGTGATTGGTTCATTACCAAAACCGGGTGGCCTGTTAGGTTTATCGGGTATTTTAACGAACCAAGCAGAAAGTGTTATTCAGGCCTATACTGATAAATTCGTAATCGATCCTGTTGCGGAACAGGAAGAATGGTGTCGGATATCTGGGGTAAAAATAGCAACAAATTGAAATTATTTTATTTTGTTATAATCGAAAGTGTAAATTTCAATCACTTATTGATGGTAATCCGTGCTATCAGCAAACTTACTGATAGAAAAATCCTGAGTGATAAACTTTACCAACTACATATAACACTATGTTATTTATGAATAATTATATTTACCCCAGCAGAAAAGTTGGAAAAAAGTTGTAACAAATGACGATTTGCTCAAAGTTTGGCCTTTCATATTTTGCGAAAAATGCGTAATATACGCGCCCTTGCAGTCACACTATGGCCACTCTTTCTTCGTCTATGCGTATCGGACAATACCAGCTGAAAAACTGTCTTATTGCGGCCCCAATGGCTGGCGTAACTGACCGTCCGTTTCGGTCACTATGTTACAAAATGGGTGCAGGTATGACAGTATCGGAAATGCTGTCTTCCAACCCTCAGGTCTGGAAGACAGACAAATCCCGGCTACGTATGGTTCACAGTGACGAACCGGGAATTCGTTCCGTGCAAATTGCTGGGAGTGATCCCGATGAAATGGCAGCAGCAGCGAAGATCAACGTCGCTAATGGTGCTCAGATCATTGATATCAACATGGGGTGTCCAGCCAAGAAAGTGAATCGTAAGCTAGCAGGTTCGGCTTTACTACGTTACCCAGAATTGGTCGAAAAGATCCTTTCTGCCGTTGTAAACGCAGTAGATGTTCCTGTTACGCTAAAAATTCGCACTGGATGGTCGCCAGAAGAACGAAATTGTGTAAAGATTGCCCAATTGGCCGAGCATTGTGGTATCCAAGCTCTGGCGATCCACGGCAGGACTCGTTCCTGTTTGTTTAACGGAGAGGCAGAGTACGACAATATTCGGACAGTTAAGCAGACTGTTGCCATCCCGGTTATTGCCAATGGCGACATTACTGACCCGCTTAAAGCCAGAGCAGTGCTTGAATACACCGGGGCTGATGCCCTGATGATAGGCCGCGCTGCTCAGGGAAGACCCTGGATCTTCCGGGAAATCCAGCACTATCTGGCAACAGGAGAACTGCTGTCACCGATGCCGATTGGCGAAGTGCAGCATTTAATGAACGAGCATATACAGGAATTGCACGACTTTTATGGTCCAGGCAAGGGAGCCCGTATCGCACGTAAGCATGTATCCTGGTATCTCCGGGAGCATGCTCCTGATGACCAGTTCCGGCGCACATTCAACACCATAGAGGATGCCAGCGAACAGCTGGAGGTGTTGGGGGCATATTTCGAAAATTTTGCGTAATATAAAGAAAAGAGCTGACAGAACTATGTTCGAACAACGCGTAAATTCTGACGTACTAACCGTTGCTACTGTAAATTCACAAGATCAGGTAACCCAAAAACCTTTACGTGATTCAGTTAAACAAGCACTGAAGAACTATTTTGCTCAATTAAACGGTCAAGATGTTAATGATCTGTATGAGCTGGTACTGGCTGAAGTGGAACAGCCATTGTTGGACATGGTGATGCAATACACCCGTGGCAACCAAACACGTGCTGCCCTGATGATGGGCATCAACCGTGGCACACTGCGTAAGAAATTGAAAAAATATGGCATGAACTAATCACTCAAGTTAGTTCATTAAAAAAGGCGCTGTACCTCTTGGTAAAGTGCCTTTTTTGCCAAACCAAGAAAAGTAATGCCGAATTTTGGGGGCCTTACGCAACAAAATGCAGATTATTAGGTTGCCTGGCAATCCTAAAATCTGCATCAAGTCTCTTTCTTGCCTATCTCACAGCGATATATACCCGTTATCCTTCAAGTTGCCTCTTTGTTGGCTGCACTCTCTCACCCCGGTCACATAGTTCTCTATGCTCCCGGGGATTCGCTCCCTTGCCGCCGCGATGCATCTTGAAATCCATTGGGTATAGAACGGTTTCGTTACTATTGCCTTACCCTATAATTCCATTTTGGTTAGAGTATGTTAGTGTCCTTTCCAGACATAAAATTTTATTTTAAATACTCTTTTAACCGTAATTTACCAATATTCTTCTCTGATGGCTGACTACTTACAATCCAGAATCCGTCCAACGTCAGCTTATTCCGTAACTGATATATTATTTTCAGTCCTTATTAACATGAAAAAATTGATTATAACTAACAATAAAATAAAACAACCACAGCACATCAAGACAACACCAAGATGTTGGCTCCAACCCGCTAGCGCAAGACCTATTCCTAACATCAAATAATAAAGCAAGCCTAATAGCGCTCCTGCTGTTCCCAATCTATCCGTATAATTAATCAATGCAGAAGCCAAGATATTAGGAACTGCAATTCCGTAAGACACAACAATCAAAACCATAGGCAAGATAAACAACCAGGTATCTTCCAGAACCATTATCAACCCCCCTCCTATCAGGGTGATAATAGAAGCAAGCAACATTAAGTTCGATGAATGCCACCTTTTGTTCAACAAGAATCTATTTAAAAAGGCACCAATACCGGCTCCCAGCGCCAAAAGCAATCCGGTATAACCAAACATCTCAGAGGAAAGTCCCAACCGTTCAAAATCGAATGGGGCCAATTGATAATAGCTAAACAAACATAGATTAAAGAGGGCTATTAACAGCGCATTGCACCAAATTGCTACATCCTTAAGCATAATAATTAAAGTATCTATTAACGATATTGTTACCATTGACACTGGGCGGGTTTCAGGCAGACAAATAGCAGACCAACCTGATAGTAATACCGCAAGTAAAGATAAGCAGGAAAAGACACCTTTATATCCCCAGAAGTACACCAAAATAGAACCACTTACCATGCCAACTGCCGGACTTACTGCTAAAGCTACGCCCATGATAGAAAACACACGAGCTAATTCACTTCCTTGATAAGAATCTCTCATTATTGTTTGAGTTCCTACCGAGCCTACTGCGGCACCGAATGCAGATAACATTCTGGCGGCCAGTAATAATTCAAATTGGACGCTGAACAATGCCATTAATGAAGCAGTGCTATAGAGTAATAATCCACTCAATATCGTTGGCCGTCTTCCTATGAGATCGCACATACGCCCCCAAACGACCACCCCGATCGCAAAAGCGAAAAAATATAAAGATAGCGTTTGAGCGGCTTGCTCAGCACTCACTTTAAATTCCTTTGCGATATTGGTTAGTGTCGGGCTATAGATGGTTTCTACAATTTGTGGAAACATCATCAGCGCCGTTGCCAGCGCAAGTCCAAATTTACGTTGCATTGTGTTTTTCTTAATCAATTAAACAATAAAACGTAAAATTAGCATGCTCTTAATTGTCGTATTACAATAATAAAGACAATTTATTTATTAAATAGGACATATACCCTATGGATTTCAAGATGCATCGCGGCGGCAAGGGAGCGAATCCCCGGGAGCATAGAGAACTATGTGACCGGGGTGAGTGAGTGCCGCCAACAAAGAAGCAACTTGAAAGATGACGGGTATAAATATGACATGGCTTTCTCGTGATGATAATTTTGATCCTGATAGCTTTGGAGTACCGGTAGTAGGGATTGCGGCTGAACTAAGCCAGCATGACTCAGGATTTCATCAACATGAGATGGGACAATTATTATTTACCCAGCAAGGGTGCATCAATATCACCCTGGCAGATCACTTATGCATACTTCCACCAACTCGGGTTGCCTGGATTCCACCGCGTATTATTCATAGAGCAGAAATAAAAGGCTCCGTCGGGTATCGTTCGATTTATTTAGATGTAAATCGGATCGGATATTTAGCAGAACACGTTGAGGTATTGGAAGTTACACCTCTGTTACGCGAAGTATTAGAGAGAATAGCTCTGGCTCCCTTTAATACAGATTGGTTACAAGGAGCTGCTGCTAACCTATTGGCTGTTTGTTTTGACGAAATCCATCTGGCAAAAAGAGAACCGACATTATTACCACTCCCTTTTGACCGCCGTTTAGCCCGTATTCCTCTGACCACACTGCCACCAACACTCAAAATACTGGCAATGAATATCGGAGCCAGCGAAAAAACCATCAGTCGGATATTTCGCCGAGAAACAGGACTTAGCTATCAACAATGGCGACAACAGTGGCGTTTAATCAAATCTATAGAATTACTAGCAAAACAGGGTAATTTGTCATCTGTCGCTAGCGAATTAGAATTTGCCAGTGATAGTGCTTTTGCAATCTTTTTCAAGAAAATGACCGGTCGATCACCAAGAGAATATATGTCTGCTTATAAGGAACGTAGTTATTAAGATAATATACCCGTTATCTTTCAAGTTGCCTCTTTGTTGGCTGCGCTCCCTTGCCGCCGCGATGCATCTTGAAATCCATAAGGTATATATCGCTTAAAATATGATGAAAAAACACAGAAAAAAATAAGGGCAGATTTCAAAGTATTTGAAACCACACTCGTTGCCCCAATCTCAGATAATACCAAACTTAAAGCATTATTAATGGCGTCCTCACCTTGGGAAAAACCACCTTCCCAGTACTACGAGGATAATCAACCATCTGAATTCCCTTCCTGTGAAAAAGAATACGCCTCTATCCTCCCAAATACGCATTTCTCACAGCTTCATTAACCAATAATGCAGACCCACTGTCTTCTAGTACGATCTTACCGTTTTCCAATACATATCCTCGGTCAGCCAATTTCAACGCCTGATTTGCATTCTGTTCAACTAAAAAGATTGTCATCCCCTCTTCCCTCAACTGCTGGATAGTATCGAAAATCTGAATGATCACTATCGGTGCCAGCCCCAATGAAGGCTCATCCAACAACAATAACTGTGGCTGACTCATTAAAGCACGGCCAATTGCCAACATTTGCTGTTCACCACCGGACATCGTTCCAGCCCGCTGGTGACGTCTTTCCTGTAAACGCGGAAATAGATCATAAACCCGCTCAATGCGCTGCTGATACTGAGTCTTATCAGCAAAAAAACCGCCCATTGCCAAATTCTCTTCCACTGTCATACGAGCAAATACTCTGCGACCTTCAGGCACAATCGCAATGTCCTCACGCATAATACGAGATGTCGGCCATTGGGTGATGTCCTTACCACGAAAAATAATAGAACCTTCGGTTGCTCTGGGTTCACTACATAAGGTACTAAGCAATGTTGTTTTTCCTGCGCCATTTGCACCAATCAGAGTGACAATTTCTCCCTGCTGAATATTCAGGCTAACCTGATGCAACACCTGAACTTCCCCATAGTGGGCAGATACCCGCTTAAATTCCAACATAATTAATACACCTCGCCCAGATATGCCCGGATAACATCCGGATTGTTACGAATCTCTTCTGGCCGTCCTTGCGCCAAAGACATTCCCTGATTAACAACATAGATACGATCTGAAATTCCCATCACCAATTTCATATCATGTTCGATTAACAATACAGAAACTTGATGATGTTCCCTTAGCTCAGCAATTAAAGCATTAAGCTCTGCTGTCTCTTTCGGATTCAGCCCCGCGGCAGGTTCATCCAGCATCAAAATTTCCGGACGAGCTACCATACAGCGGGCAATCTCCAAACGCCGTTGCTGACCATATGCCAGATTACCTGCCTGTCTGTTTGCCAGTGGTAACAAGCCAATCCGTTCTAACCAAGTTATCGCCCAATCTACGGCCTTAGATTCTGCCCGGCGAAATGCCGGCGTTTTAAAAAGACCGGCAAAAAGACCCCTTTTCAGATGCTGATGCTGCGCCACTAATAGATTCTCTATCACTGTCATCTCCCGGAACAATCGCACATGCTGGAATGTTCTGATAACACCCATACGAGCAATAGCCTGCCCAGATAATCCTTCCAGATGTTTTTCCTGCAGCTTTATAGTGCCGCTAGTCGGACAGTAAAATCCTGTCAGACAATTAAAGATCGTGGTTTTCCCTGCACCATTAGGCCCGATAAGAGAAACAATTTCCCTCTGATTTAACCTCAGGGCAACGTTGTTAACCGCCAGCAAGCCACCGAAGCGCATGGTCAGATTGGAAACTTGCAATAATGGTGTTGCACTCATGCTTGCTTTCCTCCCTGTACCTGTCGTTCCAATTTAACATGACGGCGTTTTGTCGGTAGCAACCCTTGCGGACGCCAAATCATCATCAATACCATCATTGCCCCTAGCAGCAACATACTGTAGGCATTCAGATCACGCATCATCTCACGGGAAACCACCAACAAAATGGCCGCTAGAATCACCGCAGTCTGTGAACCCATCCCTCCGAGCACCACAATTGCCAGCACAAAAGCAGATTCAGCAAAAGTAAAGGACTCTGGGCTGACAAACCCCTGCCGGGCAGCAAATAAAGTACCCGCAAAACCGGCAAATGCAGCACTGATAGTAAACGCAGCCAGTTTAATTCGGGTTGGACTTAAACCAAGAGAGCGGCAAGCAATCTCATCTTCACGCAGCGCTTCCCATGCACGACCTAATGGCATACGCAGTAGTCGATTAATAATAAATACTGTCAATATTACCAACAGTAATACCACCAGATAGAGGAAGATGACCCGATCACTTGGATCGTATTTCAAACCAAAGAAGTTATGGAAAGTATCCCAACCTCCCTCTTTCACACTGCGGTTAAATTCTAGCCCGAAGAAAGTCGGTTTTGGGATCTGGCTGATACCATTCGGACCACCGGTCATTTCAGTATTATTCAACAGTAGAATGCGAACAATTTCACCAAAACCAAGCGTGACAATTGCCAGATAGTCACCTCGCAATCGCAATACCGGAAAACCCAACAACAACCCCGATAAAGCAGCCGTTAACCCCGCCAACGGCAAACTCTGCCAAAATCCTAATCCGTAATAGTGACTTAGCAAAGCGTAGGTATAAGCACCGATAGCATAAAAACCTGCATACCCAAGTACCAACAACCCCGATAAACCAACCACGACATTCAAACCCAACCCTAGCATGACATAAATTAACGTCAGCGTAGCGATATCAACACTACCACGGGAGACAATAAACGGCCAGATAATTGCAGCAATAATGACCAATATTGCCAGTAACTTTTGTCCTTTGGTTGGGCCATCGAAATCCGGCAATGACCAGCTTTTAATCGGTATTTTCTTCATTGTCTGCTGAACAACTGGACGCAATAGTTGGAACAAAAAAACAATCGCACAGCCAATACCAATCCATAACCATCGTACTTCATCGGCACGGTGGACGACCAACTTCGTACCATCCAGCGATAACTGCATCCCCATCATAAAGACAGACAATACAAATAAAGCGACTGAGGCGATAATGGCATTCACCCAATTAGCATGTTTCATACCTTTTCCACCTCTGGACGGCCTAAAATCCCAGTCGGCATAAACAACAGCACAACAATGAGCAGAGCAAAGGAAACGGCATCTTTATATTCTGTGCTCAGATAAGCAGAAGTTAAGGCTTCAGAAATTCCCAAGATCAAGCCACCAATCATCGCCCCCGGGATACTGCCAATTCCTCCCAATACTGCTGCGGTGAAAGCTTTCATGCCTGCCATAAAACCGATATACGGATTTATTACACCGTAGAACTGCCCCAATAAAACACCGGCTATTGCGGCCATTACTGCACCGATAACAAAGGTTAAGGAAATCACTCGGTTAGTATTGATCCCCAACAAACTCGCCATTTTCAGATCTTCCGCACAAGCACGGCAGGCGCGTCCCATGCGGGAATAGCGGATAAACATTGTCAGTATCAGCATGGCAAGAAATGTCACTATCCAGATGGTCAGTTGCATTGCGCTAATACTGGCAGAAAATCCATCACTTTCGCCTAATACCCACTGCCCGGTAATCAGGCTAGGCAATGCCAAATCGCGAGAACCTTGTGACAGGCTGACATAGTTTTGCAAGAAAATAGACATCCCAATCGCTGAAATCAGGGCAATCAGGCGCTTGGAATGGCGAACTGGCCTGTAAGCGACTCGCTCAATACTCCAACCATAAGCAGCGGCAATGACAATTGATGTTAAAAAAGCCGCAGTAATCAGCAACCAACCCAAATCAATTCCCATCATGATCAGAGCCGCAATGACAATAAAAGAGACATAGCTACCAATCATGTAAACTTCACCATGAGCGAAATTAATCATCCCGATAATGCCGTAAACCATCGTATAACCAATGGCAATCAATGCATAAGTACTACCCAGAGTCACTCCATTTAACATCTGTTGTAAAAAATAGAGAAATTGCTCCGACATACGTTGTACCTCCGGAATAGCAGCTCCTGACAAACAGGAGCTGACGACCGTTCTGATGACGTTACTTCACAGAAGTAGAAGAACCATCTGCATGCCATTCAAAAATACCGAATTCGAACCCTTTTAGATCGCCAACGGCATTCCAGCTTAGTCTCCCCATTACGGTATCCACTGGATTCGCTTTCAGGTCTTGCACCAAATCAGTCGGTTCCATACTACCGGTACGGTTCATTGCCGCAGCCAGAGATTGCAGAGCAGCATAGGTGGTCCAGACGAATGGACCTGTTGGATCGCCTTTCTTACCTTTGATCGCTTCAACAATAGCTTTATTCACCGGTACCTGATCGTAACGCTTAGGTAATGTGACTAGCATGCCTTCAGAAGCGACTCCGGCGATATTGGATAGCGAGGAGTTACCTACACCTTCCGGTCCCATAAAACCAATATTCAGGCCGGACTGCTTAGCCTGACGCAGAATTTGCCCCATTTCAGGGTAGTAGCCACCAAAATAGACAAAATCCACATTCTCTTTTTTCAGGCGGGCAACCAGAGCCGAAAAATCTTTATCACCGGCAGTGACGCCTTCAAACAAGACAATATTGATTCCCGCTTTTTTCAATTTATCGAGAACAGATCGAGCCAACCCTTCACCGTATTGCTGTTTATCATGAACAATAGCTATACGCTGAGGTTTAATCTTTTCCGCAATATATTTCGCTGCCGTTGGTCCCTGATCAGAATCCAACCCAGTAGTACGCAGAATCATCTGGTAGCCACGAGTTGTCAAATTGGCATTGGTTGCCGCTGGTGTAATCATAATGACACCTTCATCTTCGTAGATATCAGATGCCGGTTGAGTAGAGGAAGAGCATAAGTGGCCGATAACATAACGAATGTTATCATTAATCACTTTATTAGCGACGGCCACAGCCTGTTTCGGGTCACACGCATCATCATATTCAACTCCCACCAGCTTATTACCATTAATACCACCATTAGCATTGATATCTGCAATCGCCTGACGTGCACCAGTAAATTCCATATCACCATATTGAGCAACCGGACCAGACATTGCCCCTACAATCGCCACTTTGATCTCTTGTGCCCACAGTGAATGGCTCATCATCATGACAATACAGCCTGCTAATAATGTTTTACCTGTTATGATTTTCATTTTATTTATCCCCAGTTGTGATTGGTCTAATTTACTGTGTTTACCTTTTAGATCTCCCATGATCCAACAAGATAATCGTGATCTTTTGTGATCGATGATTAGATAAAGTAATTTTTATGAATAAGATTTTATTTTTCATGTTATTAAAATAGCATTTCATGCTTAAAATCAAATTAACAAGGTAGATAAAAGCATTAATTACAGAATAAAATACCGCCAAAGTTGATTGGAATTTAGACGAAACATAGTGTGATACTCTGGTTAAATATTAGTAAAGCAATCTTTAACTCGAAAGATTGACCATGTTAAAAACATTTTTCCAGTCACGTGTATACCCTATGGATTTCAAGATGGATCGCGACGGCAAGGACACGCCATCGATCTATTCAACTAAAATTGATATGGAAAAACCATGAAGCTAACTATTGAACAACTTACTGTTTTATCAGCACAAGATATGATTGATATGAAGAAAATCTGGCCTCAGCAAACACCTGAACAGTGGCAAATCCATCTAAAAAACGGAAATAAACTGTTCGCTGCTCGTTTTAATGATAGATTACTGGCCGCAGTAAAAGTGACTTTCAATGATCAATCCGGCCTGCTTAAAGATTTGTGTGTCCGTGAAATAACACGCCGCCGGGGAGTGGGTTTATATTTGATAAATGAAATAAAAGCTCAGCATCCCACTGTTAATCAATGGAAGTTAAGCCTTGAAGGGTTCTCAGATGCTAACGAACCGGCATTAAAAGGTTTCATGAACGCCTGTGGTTTTTACTACGATACCAAGTCAAATTCTTATTCTAGCTGACCCATTTTCCAGACCGCAGCCACATTGCGGGCAGTTACCCGTAAATTCTCATGCCCGCAAGCAAGAGCGTCAGAAAGAGAACAAACGCCGGGCATAATTGAGAAAACGGCATCCAATCCATGCTCATGAACGATGCTATAGTCCTGACTTATACTGCCAACCAATGCAATGGTTGAAATAGCATACTTTTTGGCGATACGAGCAACACCAATCGGCGTTTTACCGTAAATAGTCTGGCTGTCCATTCGGCCTTCACCCGTAATAACCAGATCAGCACCTTGTACTGCCTTTTCCAGTTCCAGCGTGGAGATAACAATATCAATTCCCGGTTGCAATTTAGCGTCCAGCCAACCAAGTAAAGGAACACCCATTCCCCCAGCGGCTCCTGCACCGGGTACGTCAATGACCTTAATGCCGGTCAGTAATTCAATTTTTTCACCATAATGGCGCAGAGCTGCATCCAATTCTTTCACCATCTCTGGTGTCGCCCCTTTCTGTGGCCCGAAAATAGCAGATGCGCCAAATTCACCACATAACGGGTTAGTCACATCACAGGCGACGATAATTTCAGCCCGACTCAAACGAACGTCCAAACCAGATAAATCAATTTTAGCAAGCCGATTTAACGCAGCCCCGCCAAGCTCCAACGCTTTACCATCAGAATCAAGCAAACAGGCCCCCAACGCCTGCGTCATACCGGCACCGCCATCATTAGTCGCGCTACCGCCAATGCCTAAAATTATCTTTCTGACACCTTGATCTAAAGCAGACAACATCAACTCACCGGTACCATAAGTCGTGGTTATCAACGGATTACGCTTTTCCACCGGCACCAGATGTAAGCCAGAAGCCGCCGCCATTTCAATAACAGCGGTTTCTCCATCACCTAGCACACCGAAAAAACTATCCACCGGCTGATTTAACGGACCGGTGACCGACAGACGTACAATCTTTCCTCCAGTAGTTGCTACCATCGATTCAACTGTACCTTCTCCTCCATCTGCCATCGGCAATTTAACGTATTCAGCTTGTGGATAGATTTCACGAAATCCTTGTTCTATCGCTTCAGCGGCCTGTAAGGCGCTGAGACTTTCTTTAAATGAATCAGGCGCAATAACAATTTTCATAGGACTAATCGAGATAACAACCGTGAAAAATGAAACAAAAAAGGCGATAAACCATTATCGCCCTTTTTAATTATGGATGCGCTAACGCAAAATCACTCTATTTATGCCTCAATTGCCACACGCAACTTTTTCATGGCATTCTTTTCAAGCTGACGTACACGCTCCGCAGAAACACCATATTTATCCGCCAGCTCTTGCAGGGTAGATTTATTATCATCATCTAACCAGCGGCAACGGATAATATCCTGACTACGCTCGTCTAAGCTTTCTATCGCTACCGATAATTTATCAGCCGCATGGTTTTCCCAATTGTCCTCTTCAATGCCGTCTGCAAAATCAGAAGCTTTATCTTGAAGATACAGCACTGGCGCAACCGGTTGACCTTCCTGACTATCATCATCGGTAGACATATCAAACGCCATATCCTGCGCTGACATACGAGATTCCATCTCACGCACATCTTTACTGGTCACACCAAGTTCTTTGGCGACCATTTCTACTTCGTCCTGATTGAACCACCCTAAGCGCTGTTTAGTTTTACGCAAATTAAAGAACAGCTTACGCTGTGCTTTAGTCGTTGCAACTTTAACAATACGCCAGTTACGCAGTACATATTCATGGATTTCAGCTTTAATCCAGTGAACGGCAAAAGAAACCAGACGCACCCCAACTTCCGGGTTAAAACGACGTACTGCTTTCATCAGGCCAATATTCCCTTCCTGAATTAAATCCGCTTGAGGTAGCCCATAACCAGCATAGCTACGAGCGACATGAACAACGAAGCGCAGATGAGACAGAATCAGCTTCTTAGCTGCATCCAGATCTCCCTGGTAATGCAGCCTTTCAGCCAGTTCCTTCTCTTCCTCTGCTGTCAGCATTGGATAGATATTAGAGGCACGGACATAGCCCTCTAGACTTCCTTGAGGAACTAACGCTAAGGTTTGCATTTCTTTGGCCATTCAAATCCTCTCAAATAAGGCTCAAATCGTTAGTATGGATTAGATTACATCAGCATATATGAACCAACGTTCAACATACAGCGGTACAGTCTATCACCAGAATGTGCATATTCAAGCTACAGATCCGTGGAAAAGTAATAATTTCAGCACCGACCATCCCTATAATGGGATCGCAGAACAAAAAATAACAGATAGTTTTATATTTATGCAATTAACTTTATTTGTACTATCCCCGATAAATATTAATTCCATCTCACAAAAGTATCCACTAGGTCTACAGGGAGAGTACAAGCACCTTTTTAATTAATTCTACACAGCAGAAAATCGCGATTTTGGATTTAAGTCAATGAATAAGAAATTCTTACCCAAGGAAAAGAGGAGATAATTATTGCGTTGTCAGGCTGATCTCGCTCAGCCTGTTGAAAAGATTACCGTTTTATTCTGGCGTAAAATGACGCAAATGCTGAGTTGTCGCCAACCAAGCAGCGGCCCAACCAATCATCGCGGAAAGCAAAACTAACAGCAGGGACTCATCCCATGAAAGCCCGTGTAAATTAAACGTCGTACCAAACACGCTAGCAACCTGGGTGACAACATCAGAAAGTTTCCACACCAATAGTGCAGACAAAATTAACGATAAAATTGCCCCCAAAGCCCCTAACAAAACACCGCCATTGAGGAATGGGCGCAAAATAAAGCCATCCGTTGCACCAATAAGCTTCATCACGTTAATCGTATCACGATGACTGAAAATACTGAGACGCACACTGTTACCAATGACCAAAAACAGCGCAACGATCATCAGAATACCGATTACTGACGCAATCTGACCGATAAGACCTGTCAGCGCCGCCAAACGAGCAAACCAGCTATCATCCATCCGAACTTCTTCAATACCTTTAACCTGAGAAACTCTATCACGCAGTGTGGTCAGCGTCTGTGAACTCTGAAAATCGATTTTCGGTGTGATAATAGCCACGGCGGGCAACGGATTCTCTTCCAGCATATCCAGCGCGTTACCAAAACCAGACCAAGCGCGGAATTCTGTCATGGCTTCCTGACGTGAGAGATAGTTGACATTATCCACACCATCAAGTGCTTTCAGCTCACTTATTAATTTCTGAGCACTGCTATCATCCAGTGATTTATCGAGATATACCGTCAGTTGAGGGGTGGGATACCATTTTTCCGCAGCCTGACTGACATTCTTCCACACAATGTAACAAACACTTGGCAATGTCAGGGAGATCGCAATCACCATCACGGTCAACAACATTGCCAACGGCTGACGTGACATATCTGTCAACGCATTCATCCAAGCATAGCGCCACTGCTCACGCCATCCTCCTTGTAAAACTTTACTT
This sequence comes from Photorhabdus africana, assembly GCF_035181445.1. NCBI lineage: Bacteria > Pseudomonadati > Pseudomonadota > Gammaproteobacteria > Enterobacterales > Morganellaceae > Photorhabdus > Photorhabdus africana. The sequence continues at coordinate 10,031 of NZ_JAXBVE010000033.1, read as the reverse complement.
TTCGATCTTGTTACTTTCCCCGCTGCCTTACGCACATTTTTAACCATGATGCTCTCCCGCCATACGGCCCTGGCTCAGCGTCAGAATACGATATTTCCGTCTTTCAATCAGTGCCATATCATGGGTCGCCATCAGCACTGTCACCCCTACCCGGTTAAATTCTTCAAACAGTCGTAAAATGCCCTCTGACAACTCACCATCCAGATTACCGGTAGGTTCATCCGCCAATAAAACAGTCGGCTTATTCACAACCGCACGAGCAATACCAACTCGTTGTTGTTCTCCCCCTGAAAGCTGAATTGGGAAATTTTTCGCTTTGTCCAGCAGACCAACCTTATCCAGAGCAGCAGAGGTCCGGCGACGAATATCCTCAGAACTGGCACCTGAAATAATCAGCGGCATCGCCACATTATCGTATATCGTCCGATCCAGCAGCAGATGATGATCTTGGAAAATCATACCAATCTGACGACGCAGAAAAGGTACCTCACGGCTTTTTAACCGACTGATATCATGACCGGCAAACCAAATATGTCCGGCGCTAGGCCGCTCAATGCCACAGATGAGTTTCAGCAAGGTACTTTTACCTGCCCCTGAGTGACCGATTAGAAATGCCATTTCCGCAGGGCGCAAATGAAAATCCACCCCTTGCAGGGCTTGCCGTCCCCCCAGATAAGCTTTACTGACCTGTTCAAAGCGAATCATAGGTAATTAATCCTCTCGGGCAAAAAGTGCCTCTATAAAGTCGTCTGCCTTAAATGGTCGTAGATCTTCAATTCCTTCACCAACCCCAATATAACGGATAGGAATTTCAAACTGATCAGCAATAGCGAAAATTACCCCACCTTTGGCAGTACCATCCAATTTTGTCAATGAGATGCCTGTCAACCCAACAGCTTCATGGAACAGTTTAGCCTGACTTATCGCATTCTGACCGGTACTCGCATCCAATGTCAGCATAATTTCATGTGGCGCATTTTCGTCCAGTTTTTTCATCACCCGGACAATCTTCTTCAATTCTTCCATCAGGTGAGATTTATTTTGCAAACGACCCGCGGTATCTGCAATCAGGACATCGACACCTTTGGCTTTAGCTGACTGAATTGCATCGAAAATCACGGAAGCAGGATCTGCGCCAGTATGCTGCGCAACCACCGGAATATGGTTACGTTCCCCCCACACCTGTAACTGTTCAACGGCGGCTGCACGGAAAGTATCTCCGGCTGCCAGCATGACCGATTTACCTTGTGCCTGAAATTGACGAGCCAATTTACCAATTGTCGTGGTTTTTCCAACACCATTAACACCAATCATCAGAATGACGTACGGCGTTTTTCCCTCAATGTCCAGAGGCTTATTCACTTTAGTCAGAATACCAGACATCTCTTCTTTCAGTTTGGCATACAACGCTTCTGCATCTTTTAGCTCTTTACGACTGGCATGCTCTGTCAAACTGCTAATGATTTTACGGGTAGTATCGACACCAACATCAGCAATCAATAACTGCTCTTCCAATTCATCAAACAGATCATCATCGATCTTTTTGCCACTGAATAGACTAAGAAAACCGGACCCTAAATTCTGACGAGTTTTAACCAAACCGCGTTTCAAGCGAGAGAAAAAGCCCTCTTTAGTCGGACGCTCTTGCTCTTTTGATATAACGGTCTGTTCGGTTTGTACTGGTTCCGCCTGCTCCGCTGCCAACCTCACGGCTTCCTCTACAAGACGTTGTTGTTCCGCCTGCTCTGCCGCCAACCTCGCGGCTTCCTCTGCAAGACGTTGCTGTTCCGCCTGCTCTGCCGCCAACCTCGCAGCTTCCTCTGCAAGACGTTGCTGTTCCGCCTGCTCTGCCGCCAACCTCGCAGCTTCCTCTGCAAGACGTTGCTGTTCTGCCTGCTCTGCCGCCAACCTCACGGCTTCCTCTGCAAGACGTTGCTGTTCTGCCTGCTCTGCCGCCAATCTCGCGGCTTCCTCTGCAAGACGTTGCTGTTCCGCCTGCTCCGCTGCTAATTGCTCTTCTTGCTGTTCTTCCTGACGGCCACGCCCGAACCAGGAGAAAAAGCCTCTTTTTTTTTCTTTTGCCATTAGCCACTGCACTCCTCAAGGTTAAATCATGGCGTTACAACAGGGAATAATAACGAAATTTAGAAGTATTCTAACATTTTCGTAATAGCTCAACACATATCAATCATGAATTTCATGGTAAATTAATACCTGTAAGTCTTAACAACTGTTACGCAAATTTATGGCAAAGAAACCACAACGGCAATCGATGGGACAAATCCGCATTATTGGTGGAAAATGGCGAGGCCGAAAATTACCTGTACCGGACAGCCCCGGATTACGCCCAACGACAGATCGCGTCAGAGAGACGCTATTTAACTGGCTAGCCCCAGTTATTCAGGAAGCACACTGCCTGGATTGCTATGCAGGAAGCGGAGCGCTTGGATTAGAGGCACTTTCCCGTTATGCAGCACAGGTTACCCTTATTGAATATGAACGTAATATAGCTAAACAGCTTTCCGCTAATTTGGATCTGCTCAACGCCCAAAATGCCGAAGTCATTAACGACAGTGCATTAACCTATTTATCTCAACCGGGAACATCCTACGATGTCGTTTTCCTTGATCCTCCTTTTCGTAAAGGAATGCTTAGCGAAACCATAAAATTGTTGGAAGAGCAAAATTGGCTGGCAGATGAAAGCTGGATTTATATTGAGGCTGAATCTGAATCAACGGCGATTGATGTCCCTGTTAACTGGCAACTTCATCGTGAAAAAGTCGCCGGACAAGTCGCATACCGGCTCTATATCCGTTACTTACCTGCATAACGATTACTTTGGAGTACACACTGATGTTTATTCAATTGGGGAAACTGTTAATGATCTGTGTTTGGGGATTTCTGATCTTTAACCTGATCCATCCATTTCCAAAACCATTGAAATATTTTATGGATGTCGCCATGATTTTCATGGTGGTCATGCATGCATTTCAAATGCTGCTTCTGAAAACCAGTCAGCCCAAAGACCAAAAACTCTCTAGCCTGATGCAAACCAAGATCTTCTTTTTTGGTGTCTTTGAACTACTGTCAATGCAGAAAAAACAACGGAAAGAGAAAAGTCATCACCTCAAATAGTGGACACACGCCTCAACACCCGGAAAGTATATACAATTATGTGAGGAATGATTCATTTCATTCCTCTTCTGTTATCATTCAAAAGCAGTCACTTTTATCTGAGCACAGCTTCGTGCCGACTTTCTTGGCAGAACAGATAAATTATTTGTTAATTTATTGCCTATTTCCGCACAGATACTTAAACCAATCTCTATTATTTAAGTCTATATTTTGATAGTAAAAGAGTAGACCCCTTATCCATCACTTATTTAAGGAACAAAGATGAGCTGGCCATTTATTGCAGTATTCCTTTCTGGTTGGTTGTATGTTGATGCAGCTTACCGTGGTCCAAACTGGCAAAGATGGCTATTCAGGCCAATCACTCTGCTATTGTTGTTATTGTGGGCATGGCAAGCGCCTGAGCTGCATATTTCAGGCTATTTAATCTGTCTTGGGTTATTTACAGCTTTAATATCAGATGCCCTGCGCATGCTCCCCAGTAAGTATTCACTACTCTCTCTAAGCACATTATTCCTCTGTTATCTGCTCTATACGATAAGCTTTGTCATGCAGATGAATTTCAGTTTCTTCTTCCCGCTGCCGTTAATTTTACTGGTTCTTGGCTCCATTATTCTGCTGGCTATTTGGAATAAACTGGAGGAAAGGCGCTGGCTGGTCGTTGCCTCAGTCATCATGCTCCTAATAATGGTATGGATGGCAGGTGAACAATACTTCGCCCTCAATACAGCGTATGGTTTCTCCCTGTTAGCAGGTACTATCTTGTTGTTACTGTCACACAGTGTCTGGTTGATTAACCATTACCGTTTCCAGTTCAAATCTTCTAAGGCGATTGTGGCAACCTGTTATTTTATCGGCCATTTTCTGATTATTCGTTCTATTTATCTTTAATAAAAAGATTAAGTTGAAAATGGCTATCAGCACTCAGTCGTACAATTTAACAACTTTATTTTTTCTTTTTATTGACTCTGGAGTAGGCTCCAAAGTGTAGAGTTTAATCATTATCTTTGAGTTAACTCTATTCAGGGGGAGTCCATGTACTCAAATTCAAACAAAAATAGTGCTCATCAACATAACCACCAGCATGGAAGCTGCTGCGCGACGACGACTTGTTCAGATCAGGCTAAACAAGTTAGTGAACATTTACATCATCATGAACATGGTAAGGCTTGCTCACATAAGCATCACCCTTCCCATGATACACAAGAGACACAAGCACCTGAGCTTTTGGCAAACCAACGTTTCAGTTGGGTGGTTAATGGTATGGATTGTCCAAGTTGTGCCCGCAAAATTGAAACCGCGGTCAGCAAAATTGCAGAAGTGAAACAAGCCAAGGTTCTATTCGCAACAGAAAAACTAGTTGTGGATGCGGATACAGATATACGTTCAGCGGTTATTCAAGCCGTTAATCAGGCTGGATTTACTCTACGCAATTCCGATTCAAGTCAGAAAGCAGAAAAAAGCAGCCGCTGGAAAGAATTTACCCCAATCATCACTCTTTCACTGATGATGCTGATAAGTTGGGGAATCTCTCACATCAATCCCTCATTTGGCCGTATTGCCTTTATCATCACCACCGTGATTGGATTGGTACCTATTGTTACCAAAGCCTGGCAGCTCATACGATCAGGCACGCCATTCGCCATTGAAACATTAATGAGTGTTGCCGCCATTGGTGCACTGTTTATTGATGCCACCGCTGAAGCAGCAATGGTACTACTGCTGTTTATGCTTGGTGAAATGCTGGAATCTTATGCTGCCGGCCGTGCTCGTCGAGGGGTGAGTGCATTAATGGCATTGGTGCCGGAAGAGGCACTACTGGTAAAGAATGGTGAGAAAAAAATTGTTCCAGTTTCAGACCTTCGCCCTGGCGATATTATCGAGATTGCTCCCGGCGGACGTTTACCCACTGACGCAGAATTACTCAATTCATTCGCCAGCTTTGATGAAAGTGCGCTGACAGGCGAATCTATTCCGGTAGAGCGAATACAGGGAGAAAAAGTTCCGGCAGGTTGTTTGTCCGTGGATCGTGCAATCCAAATGAAAGTGCTGTCCGAACAGGGCAACAATGCCATTGACCGTATTCTGCAACTGATTGAAGAAGCCGAAGAACGCCGCGCACCGATTGAACGCTTCATTGACCGTTTTAGCCGAATTTATACGCCACTGATCATGCTGTTCTCTGCGTTGGTTATCATCATTCCACCGACTGTATTCAGCCAACCTTGGGAAACATGGATCTACCGTGGTCTTACTTTGCTACTGATCGGTTGCCCTTGTGCTTTGGTGATTTCCACACCCGCCGCAATTACCTCTGCCCTTGCAACAGCAACCCGCCGAGGTGCATTGATTAAAGGTGGTGCGGCGCTGGAACAACTGGGACTGATCACCACTATCGCTTTTGATAAAACCGGTACGCTGACCGCCGGTAAACCACAAGTCACAGATATACAACCAGCAGAAAATATCAGCGAATCTCAGTTATTAACGTTGGCTTCCGCAGTAGAAAGCGGTTCCCACCACCCACTGGCTAAAGCCATTTTGCAATATGCAGAAAGTAAAAACGTTAATATTACCGAAGCTGAACACCGTAAAGCGCTGGCAGGAGTTGGTGTTGAAGGTCAGTTAAACGGTAAACGTATTCTCGTCAGTGCGCCCGGGAAACTGCCAGCAAATACGTTATCTGATCGTTGGAAACAAAAAATTGTTCAGTTAGAAGATTGCGGTAAAACTGTTGTTGCCGTGATGCATGATGAACAATTTACTGGCCTTATCGCGATGCAAGATACGTTACGTCAAGATGCAATTGATGCTATCCGTTTACTGAAAGATCAAGGTATTAAATCAGTGATGTTAACGGGGGATAACCCACGTGCAGCAACTGCAATTGCCGGTCAGTTAGGAATAGATTTCCGCGCCGGGTTAATGCCAGAAGATAAAGTCAAAGCGGTCATCGCATTGAATAAAGATCACAGCACAATGATGGTCGGTGACGGCATCAATGACGCACCCGCAATGAAAGCTTCCAGTATCGGTGTAGCAATGGGAAGTGGTACCGATGTCGCTCTGGAAACCGCAGATGCGGCATTGACTCACAACCGTCTGACCGGTTTATCGGAAATCATCACCCTTTCCCGCGCAACGCGCAATAACATCCGCCAAAACATTGCTATTGCATTGGGGCTAAAAGGGATCTTCCTTGTTACCAGCCTATTGGGTATCACAGGCTTGTGGATGGCAGTACTGGCGGATTCTGGCGCAACCGCTCTTGTAACAGCAAACGCGGTAAGGTTATTGAGAATTAAACTGAAATAATGAAAATCGTCTGGATATGAGTCTTATTTCCGGCTCATATCCTATACCATTAGCAGGATGAATTCAGTGGTGAAAACCCGTCGACGTTCAAAGACATGGTAAAAAGCAAAAACGTTCATTTCTCAATTTGGCTATTATATTCAGAATTGACTCTCTTTTTTCCGAACCAGATAGCGATAAGGCATTTGTTCCGTTTCTTGCGCAACCAGTTGATGCTCCATAAAACGGCAGAAACTAGGAATATCACGCGTAGTTGCCGGATCGTCAGCAAGAATTAACAACATCTGCCCTGCTTCCATATGACGCACGGTTTTCCGCACCATCATTACCGGTTCAGGACAGCGAAGCCCTTGTGTATCAAGGGTTTTGTCTGGATGAGTAAACACATCGGGCATAAATTATCTCTACAATTTCAATCAGTCTATTAGACCGAATTATATTATAAAAAAGCTAGCAAAAATTAACTTTACATACAGGCATTTTGAATTCGTGCACAACCGACGTATCATGTGAGGCACCGTCAGTTAAAACAGCAGAGCTTTCATTGGGTTCCCTCACCCCATTTACCAAAAAGGTACAATCATGTTTTTATCAACTACAATTACACAACAGCGCGCTACCGCTTTAATTTGGCTTTCGCTATTTCACATTCTGATTATTATTTCCAGTAATTATCTGGTGCAACTACCCGTCTCTATTTTCGGTTTTCATACCACTTGGGGAGCCTTTACTTTCCCATTTATTTTTCTTGCAACAGATTTGACGGTTCGTATCTACGGCGCACCACTGGCAAGGCGAATCATTACCATCGTGATGATCCCCGCATTGCTGACCTCTTATATAATTTCTGCCCTATTTTTCCAAGGAGAGTGGCAAGAGTTTACCGCGCTGCTTGAATTCAATCTCTTTGTTGCCCGTATTGCCTGCGCCAGTTTTATGGCCTACTTCCTTGGGCAGATACTGGATGTATACGTCTTCAATCGTCTGCGCCGGAGACGTAATTGGTGGGTCGCTCCCGCAGCGGCGATGTTCTTCGGCAACTTACTTGATAGCCTAGCCTTTTTCTCTATCGCTTTCTATCGTAGTACCGATGCTTTCATGGCAGCTAACTGGATCGAGATTGGATTAGTCGATTACTGCTTTAAGTTATTAATCTGCTTACTCTTTTTCCTACCCGCTTACGGCATTTTGTTGAACCTGATTCTTAAGTACTTCTTTAACTATCAAACCAATAATAGCCACATTCAAGTTCGCTGATTTTTATACACCCAATCGATAACCGTCTCTTAATCAGATCACCTGATTAAGAGATTAGCCTTCCACCCGGTCCTAATCATTCGATATTATGTCAGTGATATGACTACAATTTTCTATTTTAATTTCGCTTATTAGAGGCGGTACAATTCATACCGCCAGCAGCCACTATTTCTTATAAAGAGGACCATAGTTTTGGCAGGCTCGGTAATCTGAACCTTCTAGATCCATACCGTGTGCACTCCATGCAGAAGGACGATAAATGGCTTTCTCATCCACGTTATGCATACAAACTGGGATCCTGAGCATAGAAGCTAACGTAATAAAATCGGCACCAACGTGACCTATAGAAAGCACACCATGATTAGCTCCCCAATTCGCCATAACCGAGTACACATCCTTAAAGACACCTTTACCGGTTAAACGCGGAACAAACCAGGTTGTTGGCCAAGTTTCATTTGTCCGTTTATCCAGAACGTCATGGATATCTTTAGGCAATTCCGCACTCCAGCCTTCCGCTATTTGCAGGACAGGGCCAAGGCCTTTAATAATATTGACACGGCTCAGGGTGAAAGGAACACCGCCTTTCGTTAAGAACTTGGAGGAGAAGCCACCACCTCTGAAATATTCATGGAGCGCCGGGCACCATTGTGTTGCCGCCAGACAGGCATCCACGTCCTCTTCGGTAATTTCCCAATGAGGCTTCATTGTAGGATGACCTTGAGCATCTTTTTGACAACAGGTACCATCCATCGTTGCAGAGCCTGAATTAATCAGATGGATCACCCCATTTTCAGCCTGCCCAGTGAGTTTTTGGCCCGTAACACGTTCGACAGATTCTGGAGACCAGAAAGTTCGAACGTCAGCAAAAATCTGTGCTGTCCCTGTTAGCATATGACCAAATAACATCGCAACGCCATTTAGACTGTCATTCTCTGTTGCAACCGTAAATGGCTGACGAATGCCGTTCCAGTCGAATGAACTATTTAAAATCGCTTCCGCAGTATCGCCATTAGGATATTGGTCTGTCCAATGACGTTGCCCCTGGAAACCCGCGACAATAGCGTTGTAGCCGAGCGCTTCTTCGCCATACCCTTTCTCTTTCAGTTTTGGATTTCCCTGCATCATGTCACGAATACAAATAGCCATAAGTAAGCTTTCGCGAAGAACTTGGCGACGGCTTTCTGGTGAACGGTGATATTGTTTAACATTCAGATCTTCACCATATTGGAAATAGTTATCCGCCCAAGATAAGGCGAGCTCAAGTTCCTCTTCATCATATATTTGCCTATCAATACGGCGGCGTAATTCCGTCATATCAACAGATTGGACTTTCATACCAAGTCAGGATTCAAAAAAATTATGATCAACAATTGAACCTGCAATGCCCATTGATGTACCACCAATAGAGAGGTAAGTTTTTCCTTTCATACTAGCAACGGCTAATCCAGCACGGGCAAATCGTAGCAATTTTTCTTTGATATCATCAGGAATACGGGTGTCATCAGCATCTTGAACTTCATGTCCGTATATAGAAAAAGCGGGAATGCCTTTCTGCGAGTGGGCGGCTAAAGCTGCTGCAAGGTAGACTGCACCTGGACGTTCCGTCCCATTAAATCCCCAAATAACTTTTGGTCTTGTTGGCTCCATATCTAATGTTTCACTGCCATAACACCAACACGGCGTGACGGTAATGGTCAGACCAATATTTAATGCACTGAATTTTTCATCACAAGCCGCAGATTCAGCAAGACCAGCGTTTGTATTTTTTTTATTTAATTCGGTCATAAAAATGACCGTATAATCTTTTTTATGAAAAAACGGTCAATAAAACCAATAAATGACCGATTGAGTTAAAAATGAAAAATACGGAATAAAAAAATACATACAGATATCTGTAAAACCCCAAAAATGGTAAAAACATTTGAGATTAATCACAAAAATCAACTTAAATATTTATTTAAAAACAACAAAGTACTACAACAAAAATAAACATCAAACTTCATTTGTTTATTTTTCATTGACTAGCATAAAAGCATACTTCGAATTTAAACAAGGTAAATAATCATGAAAAGAAATACATTATCTCGTGAAATTATTCATACATGCTTAGAAATGACCCGATTAGGATTAAATCAAGGCACAGCGGGTAATGTCAGTGTCCGTTATAATAATGGAATGTTAATTACGCCGACAGGAATCCCTTATGAACAATTGACCCTTCATTCCGCACCTAATTCAGGAATAAACCGCTTTATATTGTGCACCTAATAAACTCAAAAGCTCATGGTGGTAAGATTGCATTCCTGTCACCATTTTATGTTCTTGAA
>NZ_JAXBVE010000032.1:0-55233 GCF_035181445.1 Photorhabdus africana | reverse complement strand
CGCGCGTTGGGTGTTTCTGGCCTTTGAAGGGATCAGCACCTTTGAATTTCAAGAACATAAAATGGTGACAGGAATGCAATCTTACCACCATGAGCTTTTGAGTTTATTAGGTGCACAATATAAAGCGGTTTATTCCTGAATTAGGTGCGGAATGAAGGATAAGAAAGAATTATTTGATTTATGTCGTGAAAAATTATCAGTACATAAGATACCCCAAAATATAGAAGTGAGAAGTTCATTACCAACTTCTTCAATGGAAAAAATTTTAAGAAAAATTAAATGAATATAGGTGATTATTATGATAACAAAAGATTATATTGAATTGAAACTTGCTCAAATGCTTAAAGAAATTCTTGAACTAGAAAGTGTTCCTGAGATAAAAATAGATAATTTAATAGAGCAATTTAATATTGATTCTATTGCAGCATTGGAATTATTGTTTAGAATAGAGCAAGAATTTCATATTCAGATTCCAGATGAGGAGTTAAGTGTTAATTTGATTAATTCTTTTCATGGTCTAGTTGTTTATATTGAAAGAAAATCTAATAAAAATTAGAAAATGCGTATATCAATACATCAGCCACATTATCTCCCTTGGTTGCCATTGATTTATAAGATTATAACTAGTGAGATATTTATTTTTTTAGACCATATCAATTACTCCAAGAATGATTGGGTAAATAGAAATAAACTAAAGAATGCTAATGGATCTTTTATTTTAACGATTCCTATAAAGAAAAAAAGCAGTAAGATAATTAAAGAAATATCTATTTATGGAGATGAATGGAAAGACAAACATCTAAAGGGATTTTATTATAACTATAATTCAGCAATGTATTTTGATGATATATTCCCATTTTTAAAGGAAGTATACCGAAGAGAGTGGGTACACGTATCTGAAATAAATTATACTATGCTAAAGTGGGTTATTAATTTTTTGAAGTCAGATGTAAGGGTCATAAAGTCTTCAGAGCTGGGATTATGTAGCATGAAAAACGATTTGTTAATTGATATTTGCAAGATCATAGGAGCAACAGAGTATATTGCTGGTAAATATGGATATGAAAATTATTTAGATCACCAACTTTTTGAAAAGAACGATATAAGTATAAGGCCAATAGAATGGAATTGTCCTATTTATACACAATGCTATGAAAATAAAGGTTTTATTCCTAATCTATCGATATTCGATTTACTTATGAATTATGGCTCGGATTCAAAAAGCATCTTGCTCCAAGGTGGTACATTGGAATATGCCATACGGTGTGACACTGATGATTCCGGGTAATTGCCTTACGTAGTGTCTGTTACAGTCGTTCAACATGGTTACCTTACAGCGAATATACTGGCTGATAAATCAATTCTAAATCTGACTAGGGTGATGTATTTCTGTTGTTCACTCAACTGCTAGTTAGCACCAATTTTGGGGGAAGATAAATGCCTACTCTATCTTTATAAAAAATCGGATATTCTGTACTGCGCTGGCACAGGGCATCATCATGATGTTTATCCCATGTTTTGTGAGTCGTTTTCTGTATCAGGAGTTGCTCATTTCCGGTTAGAGATTTGTTTTGATTTGGTGATTAATCAGATTGCTCAATTCGGACTGAGTTCCCTTCATGTGATTTATTATTTGGAATAGCTATTTAGCCCGTTTTGCTAACAGAGGACTCCTGTTTAACCGATATAATCTGCGATGGTTTACAATATTGGGGCATGTTGGGGTATTATCTTCAGTAATTAATTGGAGATGAGTAAAGCTATTGTGTGTTAGCGAATGAATGACGGAATTTAGAGAATGTGAATCAACAGTGTTACTATTAGTGGAGTGAGGATGGTTAATAAGTTGGGGCGGATAATGTGGAAGATCCTTGCCCATAACTCTAGATGTACCAGAAAGATTACGCCAGTGTCAGACTCTTTTAATCTGATATCAGGTAAACATTAACGCTTAATTCAGGGTGAATGTAGAAATGAAGAAATAACTATATATCAAGCGCAAAGTATGATTGAAATTTGGCCTGGAAGTAAAATAAGAGAAATGCTTTCTATATGTGATATATTCCTTTATCTTACACCTGATGATAGCTTGGAAGGATTTGCTAATGTAATTTCTGAAGCGATGGTTGCGGGTATTCCAGTGATTGCAGAAAAAAAAGGAGGGAATCCAGAACAGATTATTCATGGAAAAACCGGTTTTTTGTGTACTGGATATCGACAAGCAAGAGATTTTTGTCAGCTTCTTATTCAAGATGAGATTCTTCGTGTGAAAATGGGAGAGAATGCCAAAAAGCGCGGGGTAACGTTTGATCGCCATATAATGGGGAGATTATATGATCAAGTGTATTTTAATTTAGCAGAATTAAATGAATATTCAAGGTGAATAGATGAGTAAGCATATTGATTTTATAGGTAATTATTTTGAACATTTAGGCCCATACGATTGTTTCTTTAATGCACTTGTTTATTGGATGGAATATCATAATATATGTACTGATGAACTTCATACTTTTAACTTGGATATTTCTTATCATTCGCCAACAGAAATTTTTTCTGGAAGTGCCGAACCACATATATTTTTCATGTTCTTACAAGAATTTCTTCATATAGAGACAAATGTATATTATCTACAAGAGTTAAATGAAATTCCGCTAAATGAACTTTTTATTTTAGAATCCAATTCATATTTTTTTCAAATGAATTTGACTATTATCAGAGAGAAGATCATACAAAATATGTTGTTTCTAAACGAGTTGGGCCAAATAAATTTCTAATGTGGGATCCTTATGATAATGAAACTATTTTCTCATTTATTTCGGACTTGCGTAACAGAGATAAATTCAAGATCAACGGTTTTTATCTATCTAGATCGAGATACAAACCAAATACTTCAATGATAATTCCTTATCTGTTGAGTAAGGATTATATGAAAGAATATATTATTATTTTTAATCATGCGAGGAAGCGGATTTTATATATGAAGGAAAATAACTTTGATAAATTTCTTTTGAAGAATCATTACGTATTTAGAAAATTCTATGGTTGTTTTCGGGGTATTTTTATGGCAAGAGAGCGTCATTTCAGGAGCAAAACAACGTCGGAGAATGGAGTCGAAATTTTAACTGGATGGAACCGAGTACAGAAAAATATGACTAAATTTGGGTTGCAGTTTGAAAATAGTGTTAGTGAACTCATGATTTCTTTGGAACATGTTTTTGATAAAGAAATAAAATATTTGGATTCCTATAAATAATTTGTTAATGTGATATGGTTTTATCTAGTAAAATCTTGTTATTTCCTACATTTGTGATCCGAAAAATATACTATTGAGATATTCTTATCTGTATAAGTGGGAATTTAAATCTTGCTTTTATACCCGTCATCTTTCAAGTTGCCTCTTTGTTGGCGGCACTCACTCACCCCGGTCACATAGTTATCTATGCTCCCGGGGATTCGCTCCCTTGCCGCCGCGATGCATCTTGAAATCCATAGGGTATATATTAGTAAGTTATGTCGCCAAAACCCTTCGTGCCGCACGCTCTTCTGTCAATCGTTGGGTTGAGTGGTTTACATTATATTGGCTGGAAGGGTTTAAAAGTTTACCAGTCTATTCAGCGTGGTTGAATAAAATAGAACGGTTATGGCAATTACTACACGGGACAGTAACACGAAATCATTATTGTCAATTTATGTGCCAGTTGTTCAATTATGTTGATATCTTTTGGGAATCATTTTCATCGCAGAAAAAACTGGGAAGACAAAGAATGGGTGTAACACTATGATGAAATTTTATTTAATTATTCATTCCTGTTTTGTGAGGAAAGTTTTGCTACTTGTTTGTTAATGCTATTAAGCATAATTTCTATTTTGTTTTTTGTCCTTACCATTGTACCTAAGGTTAATTTTTTTCTCATTATTTTAGAAGAAAGTCCAGAAAGTCCCATTGCGTTATCGCCATAGTTTCTACGCATAAATGCGACCGCATCAGAGTGACTTTCATTGAGAACTTCACGGATACTATTGGTAAAATCTAATATATGTCTGGTTTTATCATCACTCAATCCTTCTAATGCCCTATGGTGTGATATAGCCAGATCAGCAAGTTTATAAGCAGGTAATTTTATTGGTAGTAATTTTTTCATAACTTCTGATGTTAATAAACTTCCGGCGGTGACTTTTAGATTATCTTTATTGAATTTCTTTTTTATTACCTTAGTGATGGGATTTTTATCGTAATTGTTGATATCAATTATCATGTTTCTTGTTTTAGGGTAAGGATGAGCTACTTTCAGCTTTTTATTTAATTTCCCAATCGTTGTATCATTAAGATAATTTAATCCTGTTCCGGCTAATGCGCCAATACCCGCGCCCGCTATAGTGCCAACACCTGGTGCTATAGCACTTCCTATGGCACCGCCAATAGCGCCGCCGGCTATACTGCTTCCGGTACTTAATAGTGTTTGTAGTGCGGTTGTCCCTATATTTTTAGCCACATTATTTCCAGCAGATTCAGGGGAGTCCATTGATTTTAAGGTCCAGTCTAATTGTGTTAAGTGACCTTTGACCACGACCATCCATTTGTAATATTCAGAAATGTTTTCTTCCCAGAATGCATTGTCCTGAATTTGATCTAAGTTAACGGAACTATATCCCATCATGGTATTTAAATCCGACCCGATTTCTAACGGAGCACTGTCTATATCATCATTAATAGAATGACTTGACTGTATTGTAAGCTCTTTAGCGCTATTTTTAAGATGGTTTTTATTTTCACTATATTTATTTTTTGGCATATTATCACCTAATGGTTTTATGATAAGAGAAATAGTGGTAATTTTTACCTATACTCGTCATCTTTCAAGTTGCCTCTTTGTTGACTGCACTCACTCACCCCGGTCACATAGTTTGCTATGCTCCCGGGGATTCGCTCCCTTGCCGCCGCGATGCATCTTGAAATCCGTAGGGTATATAATAATTAAAAATGGGTTTAAATTCCGATCAGTTTTTCAGAATCCTCTTTTGAGATAATAATGTTTATTCCATTGATCTTAACAATGGTTTCTTGACTATTTACCCATATGGAAAGGATATCTTTTATTTTAGCTAAATAAGTTGAATGGGTAATGCCCGAAACTTCAAGAATAATGTTTTCATTTTCCTGACCATCATTATTGTCTGTGGCGGATTGAGTGATCAGATTCACTTTATTAAGGGCAAGGCGAGCATCTTCTGTACCACCTAAGTCGGCACATAATTTATCTGTCAGAGCTTGATTTATTTGTGAGTTGTCCAGACTTAGTTTTTGAACCACAGAAGCGGATATTTTGCTGACTGGGATGACACTGTTTTCAATATTTTGGAGCTTCATTGGCACGGTAATGGAATAGAGTAAGGAGATGCGCGGGCGATTTCCCAGTGCTTGCCAAAAGTTACCTAGGCTGTTTAAATTTTCCTGTTGTGGAATAACCTTGGTATATGAACCGGGGATCCCGGTTAATTGGCGATTATTGATTAATGCATTTAAAACCCGCGTCATAATTTGTGCCGCCTGATTATCCGGTTGGCTATCTGGGCTGGAACTGTCACTTGAGGGTTTATTGGCATCCCAGTAAGTGATTAAATAGTTACAATTGATATTGACCCATCCCGGTAATAATGTGCTGGTTGCCGGGTTATAACGTCTTGCTTCGGCGGATCGTAATTGTAGATCTTCATGTATCTCATAAAGAAATACACTGACTGTCGGTTCTGATTGAATAGAGTTAATTTCAGGTAAATCAAAACGGATGTCGATGTTATTCTCTTTAGTATTTAAATACAGGGATAAAATAGTATTTAATGCTTTGTTAACTTCAATAATAGCATTGTCGTAAGCAATTATCGTTGTCATATTAGCTCCAATTTTATGAAATAGTTAAAATACCAATCTGCCAGTTTTGTTTAATTCAAGTATCACAGCTCGTTCTATATGTTCATTTTCAATTTGTTCACAATTATCATCTGCTGATAATATTGATGATAATAAGGCAATATTTCTGATATTCGCCCCGGTTAGGTCAGCTCGTTTAGCCAGATGTTCAAAATCAATTTCATCGGATAATTTAAGTTGTTTCGGCCAAATGATTTGCCACATTTTTTTACGTAATGTTTCGTCGGGATAAGTAAAACGAGTAATAAAGGTAAAGCGGCGATTAAACGCACTATCCAAATGGCTGCGATTATTGGTGGCTAAAATGACTAATCCCGGATAATCTTCTAATCGTTGTAACAGATAAGAAACTTCAATATTGGCATGTCTGTCTTGGGCATCTTTAGTTTCACTGCGTTTGCCAAATAAGGCATCAGCTTCGTCGAAAAATAGCACCCCAGAATCCGCTTCGGCCAAATCGAAAATATGCGCGATATTTTTTTCCGTTTCGCCAATATATTTATTCACCACAGTAGAGAGATCGACTTTAATCAGATCAACACCAAGCTGTTCGGCAATCACTTCTGCGGCCATTGTTTTTCCGGTTCCTGATTCACCGTAAAATAGCGCACTAATACCGGTACCATAACCTATTTTTTCTCGAAAGCCTGTTGCCAGAATTTGGTCACGGTAATTAATGGCGGCGATAATTTCTTTTAATTGCTGTGCTAATGTATCTGAAATCACTAAATCTTTAAAGCTGCGTTTGGGGGTGATTCTCTGGGCTAATTTGCCAAAGTTTTGTTGAGCGCGGTAATTTAATGCTTTACGTAGATCGGTTTCTTCTAATTGGCCTGATGGTTGCCGGAGTATTTGATATTGATGTGCTTCTTCAAGAATGAGTGGTAATGTTTCTGCTGTAAATGAAAAACGCTGACATAGCCGAGTCATATTGATTTTCTGAGTGGTATTATCCGGTAAATTTGCTTGCAGCATGGTTTTTCTATCCGCGAAGGTGAGTGTTGGCATATTAATTTGTACCATCGGCAGATGTTTAATCCACATTAATGAATCTTGTGGTTCTGTTAGACAAACTACGCGTAATTTGGGTTGATTGAGTAGGGTGGATAATTCGTTGTGCCATATTTTATTTTCTTGTGCTAATAAAGAGAAGTTGCGGATTAATAAACAAGCATTGTGTAGTCGGGTTTCCCGTATTGCATTCGTCAGCAAGTTAGCTATTTCAGTTGGGTTTTCTTCATCTGGCAGACGGGCTAAATCGAGAGTTAAAGTATTGATATCATGAGATGCCATAATATTACTGACCGCTAATTCTCTGGCGCTGTCCTGTTTTCCTCTAAGTATGACCAACGGGCGAATCTCTTCGGTTCCATTTAATAATATCTTTTCAAGTACATGATAAAGAGCTTGTGGATACCAAATTTGTGAGGCAGGAATGCTCCAATAAGCGCAGGTTGTTAGAGGCGGTAAAATAACCCGCTGACCTGATAGAAAATGCCAGACAGCATTGTGGGTTAAGAATTGCGTTTGTAACCAGATAGATTCTTCGTGATTATTGAGTCGTAATAATTGGTGACTGATTAACGGTGTTTGCGGCAGAAAGCTGTTTTGCAGTAATTGCCAATCATTTTGACGTTGGCTAAATAATTCAATTGTTAAAGCAAAACTGGGCCACTGTTTTTTGCTGTTACCATTTAGAGCAGCAAATAGTGAATGATAACGACTGTCAAAATGGGGTAATAAACCTAACAACAAGGCGTCGCGTTCAAATTCAGTGAGTTCAAAACGTTCGACCAATAGTGATAATGCATCAAAGGTAGGGTTTTCTTCGATTTCTGGATGCTTAATAATATCATCCGCTTTAGGTAGCCAATGAGGAACACCGAAGGGTACTGCCAGACGTTGTTCTACTTCATCTTCGGCAAGTAAAAAACTCTCCGGTAATGAATCGTATCGGTCTCTTTTCTGGTAATAATAGTGCTGCAATAGCAGGTCAATACGTTCCAGATGGGAATAAATCCAGCGTAATTCAGGCGTTATAGGTTGAAGTTCACCGTGGTTATTTGTCAGTAGGTAGTCCATATAAACCTTTTAAATGTTTTGCCAGTCAATCCTTAGAGGGCGATCCAGCCAGGGAAATTTGGCGATATTTAATGGCCACGGCCAATCAGTTAACAGCACATCGAATGGTTGATGTTCTACCGTGATTTTGATTTCTTGTTCATTTATCAGCAATTCTCCTGGCCGTTGTAAAAATAGTTGGCGGGCGTCATTGCGACTTAATTTTTTCCAGCCAGGAAGTTGATTGATAACCACATCCAGCCATTGCGTGATTATTAATTGTTTTTCTGGTTCAAGAGAGGTTGATTTACTGTTTTCATCAGCCATTATCCCACAAAGAACATTATTTAGGACTTTTCGTTCTGTCTGTGTTTCTTCGGTTCCCCAAATCAGGTAATCAAGGGAATTAATCGCATCAAACTGGGCCTGACGATGGATAAATTTTTTCTCCTTAAGTAGGTCAAGTTGATTAAACAGCGTGGGCAGCATCGGCCATAGTATTAATATACCGGCATTATTAACTTGGCACGATTCAGGTAATAAAACCGGTTGAGAGTGTGGTAGGTTAATTGTTCGAAGCGGGTTGTTGTTATTTATGCCTGTAATGAAAGTGTTATTTACGCCTGTAATAACAGTGTTATCTGATGCTGATTCTGCGTCAGATCTATTTTTATCTAATTTATCTGAAATGAAGTATTCTGATAAGTACTGGTATTCAGCAACCGATAAATATTTTTTACAGAGTTGTGAAACAGGAATAGCCTGCCAAAGCTGTTTTGACCCACTATTTAATGGAAGCTTATGAGTTATAATTTGATGAAATAATTCAATAATAGGTGTTGCATTAAGTTCATCGTTATTCAGTTCAGTTATGATGCGTGATATGACTTTCGCATCGGGTTTAGGTATTTCCTGTGTATTATGCCGCTGCATGTATCCCAATGCATTGAGTATCAATTGCCCGGAGGAGATAAGCTCCTCCCGGTGTTGTGGTCTGTTTGTTCTTTCAGATAATCTGTAATTGATAGCGTTTAATAAAGCAGGTTGTTTGATTGCCAAAAGTTGTTTTAGGCTCTGTTCAGATAAACAGCTTTGGGCTAATAATAATGCTAGCTTGCTCTTTATCTGTGTTATTTGATTAATTAAATGTTTAATATCACTATTTTTACTGTCTGTTATTGCCTCCATTTGATCTAATATCGACTCTTTTTGATATAAAGTGTGAATGAATTTCTCTACATTGATTGAACTATAATCGCCAAATGAAATAGGATTTTGGGTGGTTTCATTTAGTATGCGTGTATTCAAACCCGTTTTTTCTTTATGATTTATTTTATATTGATTCAGTGCTTTACTTAAAGCTGTATTAAGTTGACGTGGAAACACTGAATTGAAGTTATGTAAGCTTATTTCACCAAGATCTAAGGTCAATGTTTCTAGATAGATATCCTGATTAATAGGATGTTGAGTAAAGAATGTATTGAATAAGCTATTTATATTGGCTTGATTAAGCAGGGAGCCATGCAATACGGTTTTAGCCACCTGTTGATTGTTAGCTTCAATAGTCATGGTAATCCGATTTAGCAGATTTAGCTCCTGAGCCATATTAATCTCTCCTTTGTCATGAGCAAATGATAGATAATTTGAATCTATCTGTGAGAAATGAAGTTAAATCTTCATAATAAATGCCAGAATATAATAAGGGGGGATAATATTAGCATTAGCATCCACATCATGGGTATGCTCATTGCCCTTACCGACATTAGAGGTGTAGAAATAATAAGAATAATTGTCGGCTTCTACAAAAAGGCTTCTGCCGTTTTTTGTTATATAACTTGTAAAATCGTAAGAATTAGGGTTATTGTCAAGTCGTCTGGGGGTTTGAGTATCATAAGGTTGAGTTGCATCATATCTTGCCCCTTCTTTGCTAAAGTAACCCATTCCTCCTATATGTTGATGTTCTGGTATTTGATCTAGGGACAGTTTTGTACCTTTTATTGTGATTGTGAGTTCTTTATTCGTCGTGCTTATTTTAAATTGCTTATTATTAGCAAGACCAGAAACTTTTTTTCCATTATTTTTATTAATATCGGAAACTTTACCGCCTAAAATAAACCGATCGATTAAATTTGGCGTGTCATTATTACCATCACACAGCGCCCAGCCATTAGGAATGTCACTACCCGAAAACATCACAATTATCCCTTTGGGGAGTACATTATTGGAGTCAATACTGATACCGTTTGAATCAACAATGATTCCGCTGCCTGCTTTGACTGAAACACCATTATTATCAACGTTAATCCCATCGTAAGGTTTAATTGCTAACGCTTTTTTATCAAAATGCAGTCCGCCAGTTGAATTAATAACTGCCTGTAAAGTTCCGTCATCTGTCAAACTTAAACCATTACCCAGTTCTCCTGATTGTCCGGGGGCTTGCCCGGTTGCTTGGCGGCCAATATCAGCAATATCAATCAAGTCAGAATAATCGGTTTGGAGGGGAATACTGCCTTCTTTAAAACGGCTTTTTAGATCATTTGTTGAAGGGCCTGTTGATTTAAGATTAGTGTTTTCTGAGTTGTTTTCTGAATTATACGGATTATATTTGTTTTCCATTTTATCACCTTGTATATAATATCAAATAATTCTATTTTTCTCGATTTATCGTTCGCAGTTTAAATCTGAGAATTTTAAACTGATATTCTTTTACCATTACGCTTATGAATGTCAGTATTTAAATTTTTTTACTAGAATAGGGTACATATAATAATTGATTGCTGATAATGACTTCTGTATTCCATTCAGTGCCGGATTCACCAATCACGTCAATACGCTGCTGTGCGGTAGCAATTCGCATACTACCAATACCGGTTGTCGCAGAAGGCACTCTTCCCAAGGTTAAGGTTTCTAAAATATTATATGCCTCGTCCCCTAAAGGAGCGCCATTGTTTTGCCAGCGTTTATAGGTACTGGCAAAGTTCTTAAAATGTTCCGGTGAGAGCCAGTGAATAATCATGGAAAGATGAGCAGGAAACTCAGCCAAAATTTCGGTTTTCACCCAAGATTCCAATTTATAAGGATCAATGCCTTCATTTTCAATGAGTTGTCGATTAATCACCACACTGACCACGAATGAAAAGCGATCAGCTAAAGCGTATTTTTCGCTGGAGAAATACCAACGATAGCGCCATGCTTCTGCCTCTGATGGAAAATTATCTGATGAATTTTTACTGCGTTTAATCAGTATCTTGCCTTGAATGCGATCAAATTTAACGACTGTTGCCTTGAGTTCATAATTAGCTTCTTGGGTTGGTTTGGATGGGGTAATGACATATTTCAGGGTAATTTCATCATTTTCTTCGATCATCGCTGGAAAGGGGCTTTGGGCGCTGGAAGTGATCCAGCGTTCATCTTCGGCATCACTTTGATAGGCTTGACTGGTATAAACCAGTTGGTAATCCATATCTTCCAGCCAGACCAGGCTGTTTAGCCAGCGCAGTTTATCTTGCTCAAATGCCTGTTGTACTCTGCTCAGATTGCGCTCCAGTTCGCTGCTGTTACTGATACTAAGAGAGAAGGTATCGTCTGTAACATCTGTAATCATTTGACCACGCAAGACGAGTTTATTATCACCGTCATAGACAATGAGATTGATTACCTGTCCTTGCAGTAACCGGCCTGCTGTACCTTGCTGGGTAATTTTTAACTGTTCCCCTTCGATCACCAGAGAATCTGGTTTTTGCTCAGTATCGAATCGCTCATCAGGTTTTACCGGTAAGAGTTGACGATGTTCAATCAGATAGAAAGGCAAGTTAGCCAGATTAGGCGTTTCACTAAAACACTCTCCTCCCAGACCTAACCGGGCAGCAATGCGTTTCTGGAGTGCCGACACCTTATCAATACGAATATTGTTACGTTGATAGGCCAGTTCAGGTTGTTGAGCTAAGTATCCCCGTTGGGTAGATAAAAAATCCAGTAAATCTAGTGTGAGAGGCCGGGTGGCGCGCTGAGTACCAAAATAGCCTAATAGATAATCTACAATTGTCAGCTCTTTTGCATAGTTTCGAGTTTGAATCGCGTCTTCATGAGAGATTTGTGAATCGTTGTCAAGCTTTGCTATCAAATCAGATGCGATGTTTTGATGGACTTGCTGACTGACCGTATCGGTCTTAAAAGGCCATTGAACACCGTAGACGTTATTTCCCCGCTGTTTAAAGGCTAATAGTTTTGGCAATAAGTCGAGTTCGGCGCAGCCATTAGCCAGCATCTGTTCAAACGGCAGCATAAATTGGTGTAATTGTATTTGTTGTTGGGTATTGGTATAGGTTTGTAATCCATAGCAAGCAGGTAATTTATTGCTGACCGGATAGTAATCCAAGACTTTTCGATGTTTGCCCCAATTTAATAATTCCGGCTGAGTATTAATGAGCGGCTCTGCAATAATTTTTTCCTCTATTTGTTGTTTGGAAACGATAATATTAATTCCACCTTTGGCGATAATGGTGAGTGGGCTGTCTGATGAGGTAATTAATGCCAGTGGATCGTTGCCCCATAATCTGGGGTAATATCCTTGGGAGATTTTCCAAGACCAATTATCGCTCGGTAGCGGGGAAATTATTTCATCGTGCGGAGTGAGGGCTAATCGGGTGATATTTTGCACTCCTTTAATCGCCAGTAATTGGTTAACCAAGTGGCTCAAATTTAATACGGTAGCGCCGGTGTAATCTTTGACTTGCGGTAATATCGGTATCCAGCCGTGACGTAAATAGGGACCGGCGAATATCTCTTCGTTACTGTAACCCTGATCTTTTATGGTCTGAGTGGTATAACGTGCGGGCTTTGCCTGCACCATTTTTTCCGCTGTCATATAAACCTGGGCGAATATGTCGGCGATATCGTTGACATCGTCATCAAGTTCAATGTCAATCTGTAGCGGAAAATCGGTCGGTTGTAGCCAGATAATATGGCTGACAGATTCCCCTAAATTGCGATTATTTTTTAGGAAAGTCTGCAAACTTTTCTGAGCGAGCGCTTTGTTGTTTTCAGTTTCCCGACTGGGGAGTAAATAGAGCCAATAATTTCCTCTTAACGTTAACCGTTCGCTATCCGGGGTTGAAGTAAAACTGTATTCACGTTTTTCTTTGTTATACCAGTACTGATAACGTTGATTTTCAGGTTCGCGAATAAGCTGTACATCGTTAAAGAAAAAATAACCTGTGCTTTTTTCACTAAATGCGTCGCTGCTATGCAGATCCAGCAAAGCACGGCGATAATCTTCCGCAGTAATCGGTCCACAGGTCAATATTTGTTGTGGTCCAAATTCTTGCGGGAAAATACCGTTATTGGGAGGCTGTTCCTCTTTTTTCGGGGTAAGCAGATCCCTGAGTGGCAGTGAATGACGATAGGCCAGATCGGAAGCACCATAGCAGCACGCTTCTAGTAAGGTGATACCGGGATCACTTTCGTTGGTATTGCTCCAACATTGGCCCGATTGTTGTTCAATAACGGCTTTGGCCTGCAAGAGTAAGGTGTCAAAGGTAATATCGTCTTTCACAATGGGGAATAGCGCATCCTGATTATTCATTATCAACTCCTTGGCTTGGGGAAGTGTCATCAGGCCAGACTAGAATCAGCACCTCGTTATCGGCAGCCTCGATACTTTCACCCACGGAACTGGTGAAGCGGTTGGCGATTGTCATACTTAAGTCAGTGACGCGTTCTACCAGAGGCGATTGTTGGATGGTGGCTAGCAAGGGGTAGTAGTCAATGCGATTACCGGTTGTGACGCCGATAGCGGTATTTTCTCCCCACGGCATGTATTTTCGGCTTAGTTCCTGTTGTAGCTGATGATGACCGTAGTCAGGGTTAACGCCCGGGGCAAACACCAGTTGATAGTGGATCAGGACATCAATGTAGGTGGGATTGCTAATTTCAATGGTTGTCCAAGGGCTGCTGAGTCGAGCTAACCAATCGACCATCTCTGTCAATCGAGCCGGATTTAGTGTTGGACGTAATGCATCATCGTTATCTTTATAACGGCTGTCAGGGATAACAATCAGTCGTTGTATTTCCGGTGCCGGGATTTTGGTTAATTCATTGACAGAGGGGTATTGGACATCAAATAAGCTGACAAAATGATCTTTCAGTAAGGTGGCAATATTTCCCCAACTGAGCACCCGATTACGGTGTGACAAGCGGGCAGAGATGCGTGTCAGGAAGGATTGTTCGGTTTCTGGTGGGCGACCGTTCCAGGAGGCCCAAGGTTGCGTGACGCGATTGATTGCAACGGATGCGTTGACCGGTTGTTTAATGCTGTTGGCGGTCAATCCGTTGATAAAATGCGCCTGCTCAACGGTTTCTGTGTTGATTAACGTTGCCGTGGTGGCGTTATACAGCAGGCCCTTAATGTGTGGATAATCTTGAGAATCAGTTTGATCAGTTATCTCTGCTTTCAGCCAATATCGTCCCGCTGGCATCCGGGCGGCCTGATTTGAAGCATCCTGTGGTAATAAGGTCCGCCAGATACCCCGGTCAAATAGGTGATGAGTTTGATCATCAACTAATTTATCCAATTTGCTCCAGGTATTGCTGGTGTTGAGGTAAGACCAGGATAAATTGAGCGCCTTAAAACCGACTAATTGCCAATAGAGAGATAAAGTTTGCCCCGGCAATATACCCGCAAAGCCTAAGTAGAATGCTTCGTGAGTGAGTGTTGGCGTTTCTGTGTTTGCATTCCCCCAACCAAAAGGGGTCAAAGGATAGATGGCGAATTGCTGCGGTGCTATTTCGGCACGGAATTGAATCTGCAAGGCACTGATTTGTGGAGTATAGGGGACGTTTTTGCCCGTGGGATTTTGCCAATATTGGGCATGCATAAAATCCTGTTCCGCCAGTTCTATGCGTACTGACGCAGGCCAGTCGTTGGGAGATGAACTGTCTGCAACAGGGTAATCCATCGTCGGTAAGGTAAAACTCAGGTTTTGTCCTTGTGGTTCTTTATCTCCATTAAATAATGGTTGAGCCTCATTAAGTTTTTCTCTCGTTTGAGGTGTAACTAAGTAGCCCTGTATTTTAAACGCATTATTCTCAGGTTCAGGTTTATACCCTTTATACCACGCTTTAAAACTGGTTGTAGGCAAGCCAACCCATTGCGGCGTCAGGGTCAGCGTCGCGTTTTCAGAACCATACCATTCAGGGGCAACCAAATTAAAACCGGAGCCTAGCGACGGTGATTGACCAAAGGGGAAGCTGGTGGTATCCGTTTGTTCAATACCACTGTCAGAGGCGTAGTTCACACTGCGGTTGCCGTTAATCTTAATTTCAATACCGGTAATTTTAGGCAGTGTGGGTTGCTGAGTGGTGCCTAATTGTAATACCGGTACGTCGAATGTCATGCCATCAAGGTTATCTGGCGGGCTGATAGGATCATCAGTGGATGATAATCCCAGTTCAATTGTGTTTTTGTTAGCAGGATTAGGATTTACCGACAACGATAACCAGTGATCTTCCGCACTGATTTTAGCGGTGAGATGTTCAGCTTGACCGGCCCAATCGTTTTCCAGCGTCAATGTGATATGACGTTCTCCCGCGGACATCGCAAATAAAGATGAGGTCATTAGATAACCGGATAGAACCGGCCCGTCATTGGCTGTTGGACTAAAAAGTTGAATGCCCGTTTCAGGTAATGCCATGTTATCGGAGAGGTTAAAAGGGATTGCCGATTGCCAGCCATTGTTACCGTCTTTCCGATACCAACGCAGGTCGGTTAGTTCTCCTTGGTTCGCCAGTAAATCTGCTTCTGATGCATAGTGTAATGGGTTGCCGACGCTATCCTGCCCGGCATCAAACAGGGTTCCTTTAGGGATAAGATATTCTGTGTTATCTGTATTCAGGGTAATGCCTAAAGCAACGCTATCCGCTTGGGCTTCTCTGGGGTTCAGTCCCAATAATTCCCGGTAATAAAGATCACGGTGTCGTGCCGGGAAGGTGTTTAATAAGCGTTTGGTTGTTTCTAATAGTTTTAAAAAAGCCAGTACAAAAACTTGATGTGCGGGTAAGAGGCCATTCGCTTGGTTAGCGTGTTGGTAAATATCGGCTAATTGCTGAGGACTATTTTCTTGAATAAAGTAAAAACTGTCCCAGAACTGTTTTTTCTCTTGATCGAAAGGGATGATTGCGGTGTATTCCTTAAGCCAATTTAAAATATCCAGCGTACTTCTTTCATCAAGTTTAAATGCAGTATCTGGCACAATAGCAGAGAGTTTATTGTTTAACTCGGCCTGTCCCATATTTATTCCACCTGTTGTTTAAAAATAAGGTTGAAGAGGTTATTTATCCGGCAGTGACAGTATATTGACTGGCAATAAAACGGCCTTTTCCCATACTCGGCGTTGTCACATCCGGGCCACTCGATGGATTATTTGCGGGTTGTGTCGGGGTAAAACGGGCGATAAATTGCTGCCCGATAATAATTACCGTGACAGGAGTGCGGCAAAAGTTTACCTGCTGGCTGGCATCCAACTGAGCAATGGTGACCATTCCCATGCCGGGTACCGGATGGCTGGGGGTAATATATTGCGCTTGAAGCTGTACTTTTTTTTCGTCACCCACAATAACGATTTTTTTGCCCTGAATTTTAGCGTGTCCGCTGCCTCGAATGGTCGCCGGCCCCAAGATTGTGACTTGCCGGTTGCCGAATAACGGTTCAAATAGCAGGTTGTCGCCATCAACCACCAGTTGTTTACTCATAAGCTCACCCGTATTTGGCCCTCGTTAACCTCAAGGACGCCTTCAATCTGCTGGTTGATGTTGCTGCCTCTCAACGCATAGGTAACCTGAACATGCAGGGTATTGGGTAAGTTTGTTCTCTGGTTTACTTGAATCGCGGTAATTTCTGCGCGTGGTTCATAGCGCAGTACCCGTTCTTCAATGCGGGTTTGAATGTCTGCCATCAATTCATCACTGATATTGGCGAACAGGTAATCATTCAGACCACAGCCGTAGTCTTCACGCATAATGCGTTCACCGGGTTCAGTCAGGAAAAGGATATTTATACTCTGACGGACATTTTCTGCTCCCTCCGCTATGATGACGCCAGATTGTATTTCAGGTGGGTTGTCATTGATAAAAAATTGTGGCGGAAATGCCCAGCCGCGACCATAAATATCGGTCAATATTTTATTTGTCATCTTACTTGCCTTGCTATTGTGTTAGGTTAATTTTCGCCCCTTTAATATCAACGCCAGATTTTCCGGCGGCGGAGAGGGATTTTTCCGCCTGTAGGTTAATTTCTTGCGCATGAGTAATGAGATTCTTCGTTGAATTAAGCGTGATATCTTTGTCCTGTTGCAGGGATAAGGTATTTTTTCCGCTATTAAATGAGAGCGTTTTATTTTGATTATTGAAGGCGAATGCTTGCTGATTATCCCCTTGTTTTATCACTAAGGTTTTTACCGGATTTTTTTCACTCGGTTCTAGCGGGGATTTATTTTTCGGGTTGTGCATCGCGCCTAATATCACCGGGAAACGGGGATCGCATTCAAAGAAACCGATAATCACTTCATCCCCCGGTTCCGGGTAGAAGCAAAATCCACTCTCATGACTGGCGTAGGGTTTACCTAAACGGGCGAAAAGTACCCCATTAGTTAAATTTAGGGCCGGTATTTTGACCGGAATACGGTCCAATGATTGGCGATCTGGCTGGTATTTTTCTACAACGCCGATGTGTAGCTCTTTTACTGGCGGTACAGCATGCTCCGTTTCCGGCAATAAGCCGAGTGTTAATCGGGTACGCCAGCCTTGTCGCTGAGAGAGTGTTTGACTGACGCCGGTGATAATACCTTTACCATCCATCCCTTGACCAAAGCCGCTTAACGCCAGAACATCCCCCGGTTGATAACGATCATCGCCTTCGACTTCAACATTGCCGGAGACATTATGGCTTCGCCGGTTGTCCAGCATGCCTTGTGCAAGGTGTCTGGCTTGTTCATTATCCAGCGGGTAGCTGAAAGTCCATTGCCACTCTTGATTGGTCAGATCTGACAGGCCATCTATGGCAAGTTGACCACCGCCAAGGCCGCTGTTTTTGGCCTGAATGGCCTGAGACAGTTTTTGTTGGGTAATGTCCCAAGAGTGCACGCTCACCGTTTTAGGGCTTTGTTGGTTATCCCATTGTAGATTTGCTTCAAATAGCACAATGTCCTGATCGCTGGCCCGCTGACGAACAGTATGCACGGTTGATTGATTAAGGGCTTTCGGCGTGATCAGCGTGACAGCCTCGTTACCGGGTAACAACCAGGTATTGGTGGCAAGCAGCCGATTTTTTAAAAAGGTCCAGTCATTGCAACGGAACTGCACCATTTGTTCATGCACCGTTTTAAGTTGAGGTGCCTGTTTTATCGTGGCAGTTATCCCTATTTGACTGCATAACTTTCTGATAATTGCCTCATCACTCTGTTGACTGAATAGTTGCGAATGAAGGCCGTGAGTGAGTTTTTGTAGCGGATGCTTGGCTGTCAGGGTAATTAGGCTGTCCTGACCTTTGAATTTAAGCGCTTGCCGAACAATGATCCCCTTAAACAATACTGTTTTTTGCATCTGGACGATAAGTTCATGATTTGGACGGCAGTTTGCCAGCTCAGCCTGTGCTTTGGCACCAAAAATTTGGCTGGCATCACCGGCTATATTCAACGTGATGTTGGCCGAAGGGATACCATTGATGTGATGGTTGACAGTCAGCGTGATGACAGAGAATTGGTTGAGGGTTTTTCCATCTATTTTAATGATTATTGCGGGTATTTTCATGCATCCCCCTGCGCTTGCAGTGTTTGACCGGGAGTGAAGTCATCAAGATTATCCAGATCGTTTTGCCAGGCGAGGGTCAGGTAATCAATGCCGCCCGCCAGAGAGGCTCCAGCACCTAAGGCGATCAAGGGCAGGGAGATCATATCGGTTACGCTGACCGCGGTAACCGGTGGCGATTTTAATTGTTGCTCGGTGGCTTGAATAACCAAGCTTTCGTCTGCGACTAAGGATAAGGTGGCGCTAGCCCGCAACGGCGTCGCATCACGATCAAACAGGGTGTAATGAATCGCAAGGCCGCTGGCCCGGCAGGCAAAATAGCCTTTGTTTTCCCAACGCATTTTGCCCCATTTAATTTTAAGAAAGTGGGGCACGTGAGTGCTGGCATCGACCGCACACAAGGATTTCAGGGTTGCCAGTTGGGTTTCTACCGGGGTGTTATTGCCGGGCATAGTGGCATCAAACAGCAGAATTAATGACAAGCCAGCCGGTTGCGATAACACATAGCGGCTGCTTTGACTGGCACTGTTAACACTTTCATCTTGTTGATAGCGAGTCTGATAATCGAGTTGGATGGCGTCAGGGTTATACATGGCTTGTAAACTGCCCACCGAGGCTTTACCTTCCCGGTCTTTGAAGGCGGTGAGAGTGAGTCTGGACAGGCTGCGTTCAATTAAGCTCATAGTAACCTCCGGCTTCACGCAATGCCTCTAATACTTCCTGTTTCACTATCTCAATCAGGCGGGCATTATCCAGCGTTTCCTGAGCTAACGTCCGTGGAGGCGCGGGGTCGTTCACTGAGTCGGTGACTTTGACTTGAATAATCAGTTCCTTAATTTCGACGGTCATATTTTCACTCCTAACCAGCGCATATCTTGATAACGTAATTCCAACGAGTTCACTAAAACAGCATTGCTATTGGCATCGAAGTCGCCGGTGGACCAGCGAACCGGCAATGCATTACTTAATGTCCAGCTTGCCACCGGTAACGCATCTTCATTCAGTAACATGATGACAACATCGGCATAGACCGCTTTTTCACCACGCAGGACGCGATCAAATACCAAAGTCAGCGGTGTAATTGTCATCACGCCGCGCTCCAGAAGCAGGCTGCCATGTTGGATTTTCTCGGCCAGCCAGGTGTTTCTGGCGTTTTCTCCACCTTGACTGTATTGGGTGGTTTGCAGTTCGCGGCTCAGGCCCGATATGCGCTGAAAGGCAATGTCCAACGGGCTGGGGATATTGTTAAACAGAAAACTGGCGATAAAACGGTGTGACACTGACGGGGTATAGAGGTTATGCATGTTTTGCCCCTGTTTAACTAGGTATGGTTCCGGTACGAGTATCAAATGTCAGATTCAGCTCAATGAATTCCGCCGGAATTAAAACGGCCAGTCTGATCTTGATGATCATCTTTCCGGCCTGCAGATCCGCTTCACTCATTGATTCGTTAACCCCCAGTAATACTTCAAATGCTTGATCTTCTTGGGTACCCCGCAGCCCACCTTTTAGCCATAACTGACGCAACCAGTTGTGGGCTTGACCTTTAAATTTCATCCAGGTAATGGCGTTATTGGGTTCAAAGACAAAGGCCCGGCCCAGTTGAGTCATATGGGCTTCGATATAGGAAACCAAACGGCGGATTTGAATATAACGCCAGGGGGAGCCGGGGGTGTTGTCCAAGGTTCGGCATCCCCAGATCTTGATGCCTTTGCCGGGAAAACTGCGCACCAGATTCAGTGAAGTACCCTCTGGGTTGAAGAGAGCATCAGCGTCAATATAAGAACGTACTGGGCTGATGACTTTGGCTAACGCGACATTGGCCGGTGCATGCCAGACGGCCATTTGGTTATCGTAGTGTTGGATGACGGCAGCAACCGCAGAGGTTGGTGAGAGCACGATAGGCTGGTTGTTTTCTTGGTAAGCACTTTTCACTCTTGGCCAATATACCGCGCCCCATTGTCGATCAGCGGAAGAAAACTGTTTTAAACACTCCGCGGCTAATGTGGGATTGTCCGGGGCATCCAGTAATCCCATGATACCGCGCCGACTTTTGCAAAGATCGAGTACTGATTGCCACGATTGTAACCAGAGCTGAATTTTATTGTGTTGGCCGAGTTTTGGACTGACATTATTTATCTGATTAAGATGGGCAATCTCAGGGACAACAATCAATGTGATTTCGTTCTCTGTGGCAATTGCCTGTTTAACCCAATCCTGTTGCAGCGCGGTGAGTAATGACGGAAGATCTTGTCGCTGTTTATCAGAGCCCAGAGACAGGACATAAGCTTGCTGACCGCCATTTTCAAAGAAGTGGCGCACGGAATAGTAGATTAATCCTGACTTATCCCAGATCAGGGGAAAATCGGCCAGGCTGTTTAGTTTGATGGTAAGGTTATCGTTAGCATTTTCGTTGGTGATCGGTCGGGTATAACCAACAAAGACCGGCACACCGACGAATTCATTATTTGGTTTCAGGGATATTAGGTTTTCCGTTATCGTAACGCTTGGCTGTTTTATCTCCATTAGCATTATCGTCTCCTCAATTGGCTGAATAGACGCGGTATTAAGCCGCGTCTCAGTACGGTTACTGTGCTACATTTTGGCTAAACTGGAGGATAATAAATTCAGCCGGGCGTACCGCCGCCATGCCAATTTTGACGATCATTTTCCCTTGTTTAATGTCCGCATCGGACATAGTGATATTCTGACCAATCTGGACAAAATAGGCCTCTTGTGGCTTGTTCCCCGCTAACGCGCCTTGTTGCCAAAGTTGATGGAGATAGTTGTCAATGGCTGATTTCACCCGTTCCCAGGTGGGTTGGCTGTTAGGTTCAAAAACGGCAAATTGCATAGCTTGCTTGATGTCCCGTTCTGCCGCGTTAAATAAACGCCGAACTGGAATGTAGCGCCAGTTGTCATCGTTTTGCAGAGTCCGTGCACCCCACACGACAAAACCTTTGTGGCTGAAATAGCGAATAGCGTTGATGCCTTTCGAGTTCATCTCCCCTTGTTCATCGTCAGTAAGCCGTTCGGCCACATCACTAATCCCGCTAAGTACAACATTCGCCGGGGCTTTCCAGACGCCACGGTTGGTATCAGTGGCGCAATACACGCCTGCCATGACTGCGCTGGTAGGAATGGCGTTGCCGCCGGCGGCTATTTTGTCCTGTATTGCTTTAACCGCTTGTTGGTGGACCGTTGGATTTTTCTGTTTGAGTTGTGCCAGATTTTTGACTTCATCCGGTTTTGTTTTTGCATCTTCATAACCGGATATTGCTATCTGGCTATCTTCCGCTTGAATAAGTTGTGAGATTTTTACCGCAGGGTAATACGTCGCAGTTTGTGATGCTACGTTAGTACTGAGTGCGGCTGTTTTATCCCGATTGTCAGCGATCAGGAAATAGCCAGCGTTTAATAATGAAGGTGTCAGGCTGCTATATATCTTACTCTGGTAATTAGCATCCTGTTCAGGACAGACGATTAAGGTAATTTCCAGAGCCTGCTCAATGAGTGCAGGAATTAAGGCCAGAGTGTTAGCATCGTCGGGATTAGTCATGGGCAGGATATAACAGGGGCTTCCGCCATTTTGGAAATACAGTTTTATCGCATCACTGCTGGTTGTGTAGGTACCCGTTGTCACCTCGTAAGTGTAATCGGAGTTTGTATCATCCGCGTCAAGCGCGATATTGGCAGTAGCAATAGTTGCTGCATTGTCTTCAACGTTCCCAGAAGGCGGTGGCGTTGGTTTTGTTGCTGTAATGGCGATTGACGTAATACAACCTAAATTAAATTGATTAGTAAAATCCAGCCAGTTATTAACGCGCGTTGCCTGTAAGGTTGCGGCGGTGGTTTTCGGAGAAAAACGGCCAATAAAAACGGGTATTGCGGTATTTCCTCGGTTAACAGAGAGGGCTAATGACGCATCTTCTTCAATATAGACGCCGGGATAGGTTGGTGTTGTTGGCATTATGCCTCCAATTATTGTGCGATATCCTGCGTGAACTGCAAGATAATGAACTCGGCTGGACGAACCGCCGCCAGACCCACTTTGACAATCATTTTGCCTTGTTTGATATCGTCATCGGTCATAGTGATACCTTTACCGATTTGGACAAAGTAAGCTTGTTCGGCTTTGTTGCCCATCAGCCCGCCTTGCTGCCAGAGAGCATAGAGATAGTTATCGATAGCCCGATGAACGGCTTTCCAGGTGGGTTGGCTGTTAGGTTCAAACACCGCGAAACTCATGGCATTTTTAATGTCTCGCTCTGCGCTGTTAAACAGGCGACGCACTGGGATATAGCGCCAGTTATCACTGTCATCAAGTGTGCGAGCGCCCCAAACGGTGGTACCCGTATTCGGAAATTCGCGGATGATATTAATGGCTTTGCCAGCGTTATAGATGCCTTGCAAATTATCGGTCACTTTAAATATCGGTTGCATCCCACCTTGTAACACGACATTAGCCGGTGCTTTCCAAACGCCACGGGAGCGGTCAACCGAGCAATAGACACCGGCAATGGCGGCACTTGGGGGGATAGGAGTATCGGTTGCCCAATCTGCCGTTAGCCAAGGATAATAAACGGCGGCAAACGGGTTTTGGTCATAATCATTTCGGGATGTGCCATCAGATTTTAGTGAGGTCGTTGGGCCATCAAAAATGGCAAATAGACCTTTGCCCGGTTGGCAAAGTACACTTACGGCATCTTTAATTTTTTCTCCAGCAGCAACCAGTAATGTCACATCATCAAGTACGGGAAGCTGCTTTTCTAAATCTTGAGTTCTGATGAGATAACCATATCCCCCGCCGTTAATAAAATAGGCTCGCAGTGAAACATCAATGATATTTTTAGGATCAAATGGTTCACCTTTTAGTGTCAAATAATCCAGCCAGCTATTAATACGGGCGGGGGTATCCGTGGGTAAAAATGAGTTGTCATTTGCAACGGCAAAAACAGGCACTGCTGTTGATCCTGAGCTAACCGAGAGTGCGAGTGAGGCGTCTTCTTCAATATAAACGCCGGGATAGGTTGGTATCGTTGGCATGTTGCCTCCAATTATTATGCAATATTCTGCGTGAATTTCAGAATGATGAATTCAGCCTAATCCATACATTGTGATGATCATTTATCGGCGTATTGGCAGCCTGATTAGGCCGCTTGAATGGTCACCCGATCGGCTGTCAGAGTGATTTCCTGAACTGCAATCTCGTTACTGGCGGCATCAAAAGAGGGGGAGGTTAATGAGGTTGGAAAGGCATTTGCCACGTTCCACGACATTAAAATTTCAGTTCCTGTTTCATTGGTCAGGCTAATAGAAATATCTTTTTTTTCAACTTGATTAAGCTGAATAGAATTAATCCAGTCAAAAAGTTTCGTATCGCCAGAGAATATACCTTTGCGTAAAGTAATATTAATCGATTGACGTTGGCCTGGCATTTTATAGTAATTACCGATGCCATCTTTATATTCGATGACGTCATGGGAAATGTCGAGTCCGGAAACGCTGGTAAAAGGGATTTGTTCATCACCAATCGATACAACAAATCGATAAGTAGGAATGGGATAGTCAACAACAATTTGTTCTGGAGTGATAGCCATGATTTTTCCTTTGTTTATTATTTACATGTGTACCCGTTATCTTTCAAGTTGCTTCTTTGTTGGCTGCGCTCACTCACCCCGGTCACATCGTTATCTATGCTCCCGGGGATTCGCTCCCTTGCCGCCGCGATCTATCTTGAAATCTATAGGGTATAAAATATTAAGAAAGCGATTTTTACTTTGTTTTCATTTGTCATGAATTATGGGTATAGCTACCGCAATGACCTGAATTTAATAGGTTATAATTCATGCAAAATGTTTGTTTAGTGATTTAAATAAACCACTTTTAGTTGAATAGTTAAATAGTTAAATTATAGGTATAAGGTCTGTATATCATTTTTATTTTATGATTATCATTAATTAATAGGGGGCGCAAGATGAATTTATTAATGATGTTACGTATCTATATATTTATATTTTTTTTGTAATTCAGGAGGGGTAATTAATAGAGTTATTTTCTATTTATCTGGATTAATGACTTAATTTTATTTTTTTATCTGATCAACTTATGATCATTATGTGTATTTCGTTCTGTTATTTAAAAGATGAGTGGGTGTTATTTGGCTTTAATTGAGTTTTTAATTCCCGATTCATTTCTCAATAAATAACTAGTAAAAATTCGCTGTCGGCATTTAAAAAAAGCCTTGGTTATTGAAAGGTGTTTTTCTTTAGCAAAGAACGCTGTTGCATGTCCTATTTTTACGAAAATGTGATCTGTGACAGCTTGGTACAACAGTAAGTCTTAACAACAAGCTAATTTTATATATAAAAAATATTTATCAATTGTTATTTTCCGCTGATTGGCAGAATAAAATCCATTGATTTTTTAATGAGCTGTATCATTAGTTTTAATCGATGTTTGCGATCTAAATTAATAAATTTGATAGTTTTTATCGATCGATTGCATGATTTTTGAACGATTTAAACAATTTTATTTTCTAAATGATAACTTATAGTATTAATTTCATAATGAAACATTGAAATTTTATAAATATTTTTATCAATGAAATCATAACGTAAATGTTTTATTTCTTTTGCAAGTATGTGAGTGATTCACCGGCAACAGTTCTTAAGAACGAGTTGTAGCACATCTATTTTTCGATTTTGGAGTGATCAGCATGAATAAGAAAGTCAATGTATTGCGTGGTGCCAGGTATCAATTAGGTTTTACGCTGATTGAAGCATTAGTTGTGATGATTGTTGGTATTGTGATATTAGCCGCCGCCGCCGCGGGGATTGGTAAGTTGTTTCGGGCTTCGGAAATCTCAACCGAATCGTCGAATATTACTCAGATGGCCGCAAATTTGAAGTCAATTAAAAATGGTGCCAAAGGCTATGACAGTTTGGATAACAAAATTGCCATTAATTACAAAGTCGTGCCGACCAATATGACTCAGGATGGTAAGTCCGGGATTATTTTTAATAGTTGGAATGGCAAGGTAACCATTTCTCCGGGAGATACCACCGCTCAGACTTTTAAGATTGAGTATCAAAATGTGCCTGATGAGGCTTGCCAGCAACTTTCGCTGAAATTGCGAGTGGCGGGTTGGTCGAAAATGACCGTGGGTGGTGGAGGTGGGAAAGGGCAACAGTCAGCCACGGAAATTAAATCAGATTCGACTTTGGCGCAAATTGAAGCGGCGTGTAATGCCAATGATGCGAATACCGTGACGTTGGTTTCTGCCAGTTAGGACATGGATTGATGGCTTGATATGACGTGTGGCTTGGCAAGCTTAGTGAAGGCTTTTCAAGCAGCATTTTCTTGGTGAGGGAAGTAGCCGGTTTCTCTGGTTTTGTTGTTGTTTCCCTTATCCCATCGTTGTGTGCTGAATCTGCCGGGAGATCATCATGATGATAGGGTGGTTGCAATCTTCTACTGGGTGTTTGGTGCTGGCATCAGGGTTGCTAGGGTTGTGCGTCGGAAGTTTTCTTAATGTGGTGATCTGTCGCCTGCCGATGATGATTTTCGCTGAAATCAATAATGAGGTTGCCAGCTTTAATCTCTGTTTTCCCCGTTCCCATTGTCCACGTTGCCGCCACGTGTTAGCGGCCCGCGATAACATTCCCCTGTTGAGCTATTTGCACCAAAAAGGGCTCTGTCGATACTGTAAGGGTGCGATTTCTATACGTTATCCACTGGTTGAAGGCGCGGTAGCGGTGCTCTTTTCTTTACTGGCTTTGGACTTGGGGTGGAGTTATTCGTTGTTGGGGTTTTTAGTGCTCAGTTCGATGTTGGTCGTACTGGCGGTAGTCGATTTCGAATATATGCTGCTGCCCGATCAACTGACACTGTCTTTGTTATGGCTAGGGCTGCTATTTAATTTGCCATCCACCGGTTTTGTCACGTTGCCTTTGGCTGTCATTGGCGCGGTTTGTGGGTATCTGTTTTTCCGGCTGGTTGAGTGGATCGCCCGCCGATTGACTCGGCGCGATGCATTAGGCATGGGAGATGCCAAGTTTCTGGCGGCGCTTGGTGCCTGGTTAGGGTTGGAAGCGCTTCCAGTCGTGATTTTGCTGGCGGTGGAGTTCACGCTGGTAAGTTATCTGGCAATGGGGTGGTTACGCAAAATTAAAACACCACAGATACCTTTCGGGCCGGGTCTGGCAGTGGCTGGATTAATTGTTGCGCTTTGTCATCGGTAGCTAGCCGTGGTGCAGCTTTATAAATAAGAAGGGCTGTTTATGCATGATGGTAAGTCTGTATCTGTATTGATGATATGCCGCCGTAATGCCGGTTTCACTCTGTTGGAAGTGACGATTGCACTCATGGTACTGGCGTCAATGATGGTGGTCGGTGTGATTTATCTGAATAGGCAGAGTGATATGTTGGTAAATCAGGTGGTAGCCGGGCAAATCCAGCACCTCGGCGATGCCGTGGTGGATTATGTCAATAATAATTACACCGCTTTAACTCAAGGGCCTACGTCGGCACCAATCCATTGGGCGGAGATGCGCCCTTATTTGCCACCCGGATTGGATCAAAATACGGTCAATCCGCTTGGTCAGAAATATGATGGCGTATTACGTGTCGTTGTGCTGCCTAATGGCAAAAAACGCATCGATCCACTGATTTACACCGTTCCAGCAATAGCGGGCGGAAAACAGCCGGATGTGGCGGCACATGCAATGAAAATCGTGCAATTGATTGGCGTTGGCGGCCTCTATCTCGATTACCAAGATCGTGACAGTCATAATCCAGTCACTTATTGGAACAGCTACGGTCAGGTCAATGTACCGGAATCTTTTGCCGGTTTTTTCAATCAACGACCTACTGAAATTGGGCGCATTTTTTACGCTCCATTTGTTAGGGATGCATCAACTTATGGTCCCGGTACCTTGGCCGGTGATTTGCTTCATCGGCAAAAAATAGATGGGCATCCAGAGTGGAATAAGATGGAGACCAGCATCAACATGAGTGGCAATCGCCTTGATCAGGTCGATACGCTGTCGATGCAAGGGACCGGTATGGTTGAGGGGGTGAATAAGGTTGCTTTCGCTTCCCGTTTTCAGCAAAAACAATCTTATATCGCGCAAGGTAATGATGGTGCAATGGTTGTTAATCCAACACATGGCACGTTATTTATTTTGGATGGTAATGCTAATCCCGCGAGGAAAGGCACCTTGGCAGCCGGTGATGTTCATGCGGATAAAAACGTGGTTGTTGGTAATAACTTGGTGATAAGTACGAAAACGGGCAGTTTTGCCGGTGGGGGATGTCCTGCGTTAGGTAGCGTATCCATGAGTAAACAGGGAGAGTTGTTGATTTGCCAGCATGCGGGTTTTGGTATCCCAATTTTGCAATGGAAAGATGCCGCAGGGCAGAAGGCAGAGTACGGAAAATAGAGTACGGAAAACAGGGTATAGGGAACGGATGATTGGCTGTGTTCAATGTTGATTTTTCTGGTGGGTGGATTTCTACGTTTTTAATTTGCAGGAGAACGAAAATGTGGCCATTAGCGATTGTTAGCGTTGTGGTTGTGTTTTTCATGCAACTAATTTTCGGTCAGTTGTTACATGAAGTGCGTGTGCAGTCAGTGCGTGCCAGGACCGATGTTGCAGCGCTGTTTCGTAGTTATGCTTCAGCCGGGGTGCAATTACTTGATCATCCTTCTCAAGGAAAGGTCAGGCGCCGGAATATGCAGCAGGCATTAACCGCTTTGCATATGGAGTGGGTCAACACCGATGCTTGGTGTGACAATTTTTCCAGTCAGTGTCTTTGGGGAGGATTTATTTCAGGGGCTCATGTCTATATTTTCCGCAAAAATATCAGCACCGGTGACAATGTATTGTTGCACGGGGCTTTCGCAGAATTGCTGAGATGGGGAGCAGAACCCGATCAGATAGGTTTCAAGCGTGGCTCTTGGCTTATCGATGGCAAGGGAAAACGCATAGAAAGCCAACTTGCCAGACGATTACCGGGTGATGTTCGGGAATTTGTTTCTGACGGGGCGCTGGTGGAAATATTGTAGCTGGTAGAAATATTGTAGTTGCCATTCCGCAAGCGGGCTTTCTTCGGGTAACTGACCTATTAATGGGTTGTTTGGCTACTGATTTTCCTTTGGAGAAAGATCGATGAATAAAATAATCGCATCTGTTTTTATGGCGCTTGTCTCTCTGTCAAATGTCGCCGTTTATGCCACACCAGTGCCAACATCGGTTCCTCTGGCGGCAGTGTGGACAGCAACGTCGGGGCAAACGTTGCGTGATGTTATACAAGCGTGGGCCAGTAGGTCCGGTTATGAGGTGGTGTGGGATGCCTCCTATGATTTTCCGATCCGGGCTAATCTGCGTTTCAGTGGCACGTTCATTCAAGCGGTGAGTGCGTTGTTCGACGCTTACACAATGGCGAATCGTCCTTTCAACGTCGATATTTATCAGGAACAGCGGCTTGTCCATGTACAGGCTCAGGGGTAATAACATGGCTATTCAGTTTTTGGCGTTTTACAGATGGTTATTGTTGCCCTGCGTAGCCGCTGGCCTGTCAGGTTGTGCCGCAATCGCTAAGGTCGATCAGCAGGCAGATACCGAGATGGCGCAGGCGACGGAGATTGTTAAGGGGTTACGTGATAGTGCCGCAGCAACGTCGGTGCATGTGCATGTGCATGGTTATTGGGTGTCAACTAAGGAGATCCCCTCGAAGAAGGAGAGTGAAACCGTCTCTTGTCGGTTGACCCTTGAGGAAGCTGAGCCGATTACCTTGGGTGAGTTTGCGGATAAGATCAAACGTATTTGCGGTGTACCCGTGGTGATCAGCGCCGATGCCCGGCTTGCTGTCTATCCCGGTTCGACATTGGGTGAAAGAGGGAGCGAGCGGGGCGTTGTGGTGGTCAATTCAGGCACACAGCCGGTATCTGGAGAGGGGGCGCCGGACGTGTTGAAAATTCATGTGAATTGGCATGGATCGCTAGTGGGGTTGCTCGATTCGGTTGTTTCGTCGTCTGGTTTGCATTGGAAAGTACATCATGGTGCAGTGCATATTTTCAAAACAGAGACGCGGGTGTTTCAAATATATGCATTGCCGGGTACGGATGCATTGTCTTCCAGCGTGACCGCGACGACGAGTGCGACGTTTGGCAGTGGAGTAAGTGAGGGTGACAGTGGTAATAGCGGTAGTACTCAAACCCTGGCAACTTCTTTGACCCGTTCGGTGATGGATGAGATCCAAAAAACGGTATCAGCCATGCTGACACCGGGGGAAGGTAAGCTAACTCTATCGATGGCGACAGCATCGTTGGCGGTAACCGATTCACCCGAAGTACTCGATAGGATTAAGGATTACATTGATCAACAGAATAAATTGCTGACCACGCAGGTGGTGCTTAATGTCAAGATCTTGAATCTGACTTTCGATCGCGTTGATCAGTATGGTGTCGATTGGTCGCTAGCTTATAAAAGTGCTCGTATAGGATTGAGTAATGAGAGCAGGAATAGTGTTATTGATGACGGCGGAATCAGTACCAATATTCACATCCTCAAAGGACCATTCAGTGACAGCGCTTTGCTAATTAAGGCGTTATCAGCACAAGGCAAAGTATCCATAGTGACTCAACCCTCTGTGACTACGCTGAATTTGCAGGCAGTACCGATGCAGGTGGCAACTCAGACCGGTTATGTTGCATCCATTTCCAATACTTCAACGCCACAAGTCGGTACTTCGGTGGGGATTGAGCCCGCAACAGTGACGACGGGTTTTAATATGTTGATGCTGCCTTATGCTATGGCGGATAAGCAAATATTGTTGCAGTACAACATTAGTTTGAGCGATTTAAAGAGGCTGGAGAAATTTGGCAAGGAAGAGACCGGTCAGGTGCAGTTGCCGACGATAGATTTACGTGCATTCAGTCAGAAAGTGCGGCTGCATTCAGGTGAAACGCTGGTGTTATCCGGGTTCGAGCAACAGTCAGATACCAGTGATCGCAGTGGTTTAGGTAGCCCGGATAATCAGCTTTTGGGCGGGAGTCGTCAGGGTAAAAGGAATCATAATGTGATCGTGGTCATGATTACGCCTATAGTGGTAGATTAAAAGATGACCGAGATAGGCGTGGAGCGTGTCATGCAAATCAAGTTATATGGTAAGACTCTGGTGGCTGGCATCATCTGGCGGCCACCGGTAGCGGTACTGGCGCGGGCTAACATGCGCAGAAATGGAGTTGCAGCGGGGTTTACCCTAGCCGTTCGCCATCGTGTTGGACGAGGTGTTCAGGTCGGTTATGCGTCAAAGGAGGCAGGAGAACCCGGTTATTATTCATTGGCGGCTGTCTTGGCTAAAGTGGTGGATAAATCTAACTGGATCGGCGCGTTTCACTTGTCTGATGCGTGTTATGCGTTAGTGGCAGTACACCAGGGGGCAATCATGGCTGGACGTGATTTGATCGGAACTCGCGAAGAGATCGAGACGAAGTTGCGTGAGACGGTACAGCTAGTAGAGGATGCTAATGGGCTGTGGCATGCCATCTATGCACCGAAGGAGTTTGAATCACTGTGGCCGGAGATGCCATTAGAGCAGCTATTATCGAAATCGATATTGAAAAAGTCGGTCGGTCAGCTAGAAAGTTTAACCGGCGAAATGTCGAAGTATCAAATTAAGGTCTTTGCCATGACCGCCGGTTTAACACTTTTGTTGGGGGGCGGTTGGTGGATGTGGCATACCTATAAACAGAATAAGGTGGTGGAACTACCTGATTTACCCCGTGAGGTGGTGGAAGCCCTACCACCGCATCCGTGGCTTGCACAACCGCAAATGGCATGGCAATTCTCTATATGGAAGAGGGTGTTAGCCAGCGTGCCCTTGTCGCTGGCAGGTTGGCGGGTTGAATCGATTAGCTTGGATACTGATACGGTTTCCGTGAGTTATCAGCGTCATGAAGGCATGCCGATCAATATTTTTCAGGTCGCTGCCATCAATATTTTCCGGGCTGGTCCAGTGATCTCCAATGGGGGAGAACAGGCACAGGTATTGATACCGATTGAGCAGCAGAGTGAGGATCGGGCAGATGATG
The DNA here is from genome assembly GCF_035181445.1 of Photorhabdus africana. Lineage (NCBI taxonomy): Bacteria > Pseudomonadati > Pseudomonadota > Gammaproteobacteria > Enterobacterales > Morganellaceae > Photorhabdus > Photorhabdus africana. Next base: position 23,344 of record NZ_JAXBVE010000032.1, on the reverse strand, counting down.
ATGTATTGCAGTCGTCCGATCAGGCGTTGATTGAATTGATCTCTTATTTTCAGGCGCTAGATTTGCCCCCTCCGGTTTTGACTGAGAGTGCTTCCGTCTTGCCCCCACCACCGCCTCCTAGAGCAGAGGGAGAGACACAGGTGTGGGCCAATCCTGATTGGCGGACTTATAGTTGGACGCTCTCTTCTCAATTACCTCCAGATGCTTTGTTTTCAGGTAAGCCTTTCCCTGGACTGAGGGTCACTAGTGCCAAAGTGGTGTTAGCTGATGGTTTTCCTCAGTGGGAACTCAATGGAGTTTTCTATGCAAAAAATTAGTCAGTTTATGATCAGTCTGTTGATGGTGTCGGTATTTTCGTTGGCATATGCACAAGTATCATCCACTGAGCGTTCAGCAATTCAGGCGAAACCTGTTGCACAGAAACCGGTATTGCCAGAGATGACGGCGAACAATAGCGTTGCTGCGCAATTGGAGAAATTACAGACAGATTTGATGTTACTTAAAGCCGAAACCGCAAGGGCAAATGCGCAGGCTGAACTCGATAAAATTTCCAGAGTCGTGAATAGAGGCAGTGTTGTTAATAACGATTTGCCTTTAGTTAAGTCAATCTTTGGACGTAACGGGGTGTTGATTGCCACGCTCCGGTTTCGTTTGGGTGGCATTATGGATGTGAAAGCGGGTGATTGGTTACCGGATGGTTATAAGGTGAGCCGCATTAATACGGGGGTGGTGACTTTCGCTAAACAAGGACGATGCTATGACGTGGGCCTTACCGCAACCAACGATGCATCGTTGTTGGATAGTCTTGATTTAATGGTAGCGCCACCGTTGCCAAGTCGTTAATTGCTGAGTAGGCGGTTTCCTATGGAAATAACAAGCTCCGAGTTGCTGTGTATGGTCAGGCAGGGTGCAAAAGTTCTATCTGCCCTGAGCGGTGCACTTGAAGTAGAGTTAGCTAACCGCAGTTTGATCTGTCTTGTTGAGTTGTCGCAGCCGAAGGGGCAATGCGTGCTTGCTGTGTCTGCTTCCCACCGGCTTGATCCCCATGTGCTGACCTATGAAGAGACGGTCAAAAGACATGGCCTTATCTATCAGACTGTCACTTGTGGCATGGGGAACATATTGGAATTGTATCGTCTCAGTAAGAGCGAAAGTCATGGACTGGGAGGGACTGAATCGGATGTTCAGCGTTATATCATTCGCTTAATCGGCGAAGCGACTGAGGAACGTGCGTCAGATTTGCATATCGTTGCTCGCCGTAATTATTGTGAAATTCGTTGCCGTATCGATGGTTATTTGCGGTCAGTAGGACAGTTGCGCCCGGAGGAAGGATTGCGGTTGTGTGCGACGATTTACCAAAGTATGTGTGATGTGGCGGAGCCGACTTTTAAGCCGATGCAAGCACAGCGTGCGCGAATGAAAGATGAATTTCTGGCCGAGTGCGGGCTTTCTGGGGCACGGATTAATACACGTCCCCTTGATCGTGGCATGTTAATGGTGCTGCGATTGCTGTACGCGGATAGCCCCGGTACCGTGTGCACCTTAAGCGATCTTGGCTACTTGCCGGAACAGTGTCAGATATTGGAAGAGCTGATGGACCATCGGGCCGGTGTAGTGCTGCTATCCGGCGCGACGGGTAGCGGAAAGAGCACCACTTTGAAAGTGGTGATGCAGAAGATGATAACCGAGCAAGCAGGCATCCATCTGTTGACCCTTGAAGATCCACCCGAATATGAAATTGAAGGCGCTAATCAATCGCCTATAACCGGAGATCGAGGTGATAGCATGATTGTCGAACAGGAATGGGCGATGGCAATTGCGGATGCAATGCGGCTCGATCCTGATGTGATTATGGTCGGTGAGATACGCGACGCAGTGACTGCAAAGATGGCATTTCGTGCAGCAATGACCGGCCATCTTATTTGGACCACGATACATGCAAACGATGCTTTAGCGATCTTGCCTCGCTTGCAAGATGAGGCGGTGATGGAGTCGCTATTAATGGATTCGCGGCTGGTGATTGGTTTGGTCAGCCAGGCGCTGATTCAGGTGTTATGTCCTCATTGTAAAGTTCCCCTGCGAGGGCATGAACAAGAAGTCTCCGAGCGTCTGTTGAAACGACTAAATCTTTATTGTCAGCCGGAGTCGGTTTGTCTACAGGGGGAAGGTTGTGACCATTGTAAACAGTGCGGCACCTTGGGCCGAACAGTAGTCGCTGAAGTGATACGCACTTCTCCTGGCTTAATGCAAGCTTATCGAATGGGTCACCATCACGAAGCGACTCGATATTGGATCTCGGAGATGGCGGGATTAAGCAAGATCGACGCACTTATTCGCAAAATAAATGACGGAATAATCGATCCCCGTGCTGCAGAACGTGTGATGGGGCCGATTATTCCTGCGATCCATCAAATAGAGTGAAACGCTATGTCCATGACCGATTTTGTTGAAAGCCTGAACTATCGATTTGCGAAGATCCAGTTTGGTAAGAAAGCGCGAATTCGTTTTTACGGGCATCTGATCATGATGCTGGAAAATCGTATCATGCTGATTGATGCATTACGTGAAATGTATAATATTGCCAGCAACGAAGGCCATAAACCCAACAATGGTTGCGCATTGGTGTTAAGTAGTTGCTATGAATCGGTCAGTCAGGGCAGTACCTTGGCGGAGAGTTTACAGCGATGGATTGGCCCCAATGAAGTCGCGGTGATTGCTGCGGGTGAGCTTTCTGGCGACATACGTAGCGCTTTTATGGATGCGATCGCCATGATCGAAGCGGGTAGCAAGATCCGCAGTGCTGTTATTGGCACATCTATTTATCCACTTATACTCATCGGGATGATATGTGTATTGCTGCATATTGTGGCGGGTAGTTTGGTGCCCAAACTGGCCGCTGTTTCTAAGCCTGAAACATGGGATGGTGCGGCTTATACCCTTTATTTGATGGGAACATTTGTCAACGATTATGGATTTTATTCGCTGATATTTCTGGTGATATTGATCATTTTATTGTTGTTATCGCTATCTTTTTTGGGGGGACGACTGCGAACGGTGCTTGACCGGTTTCCGCCGTGGTCACTGTACAGAACCATTCATGGCAGTATGTTCATACTGAATGTGTCGTTGCTGATCCGTTCAGGGATGATGTTGCAATCGGCGCTGGAATTGCTGCTGGAACAGGCGGGTTCCCGCTGGCTGTATGTGCGTATCGCAGCTACGCTCGAACATATTTCAATGGGGGCTGGTTTTGGTGAGGCATTGCGCGATACCGGTTACCGTTTCCCTGATAACGAGGCGATCAGTTATCTGAGGTTATTGTCACGGTTACAGGGTTTTGATCAATCAATGGCAAAGTTCGCTCGGCACTGGCTGGATGAAACGATCGTTAAGGTTCAGATAGTGACGCGTGGATTTCTGTTGGCTTCAATTATTATGATTGGTGGCATGTTGATGCTGGTGGTGACGGCGGTATCGGGCATTGAAAACGCCATTGATCAGTCGTTATCTATGCCTTCTGTTTAATGTTGAGATTGATGATGAAAATCAGTCGGGATATGGAAACTAGAAACGTGTGATACATGTCGTGAGAATGTGTTGAATGAGCTAAGAAAAACTTGCGGGCCGATTATCCTCTGAGCGCTTAATGACAAAGATGTGGCGGAAATAATAATGAAAATATAAGAATAATAATGATAATAAATTTATCTATAATTCATTATCTGATTCTATTAATGGAATGTTTTTTATTTTTAAGATAATGATATTCCAGGTTAAATGATTAAATACTGCTGAATATTGATGTTTGTAGCTAAGAATGATAATTGATTTTTAATTATTTTCATTAATTATCAATGAATTATCTGGATATTATAAATGACAGAATTAATAGATTTATACCTGTCGTCTTTCAAGTTGCTTCTTTGTTGGCTGCACTCTCTCACCCCGGTCACATAGTTATCTATGCTCCCGGGGATTCGCTCCCTTGCCGCCGCGATGCATCTTGAAATCCATAGGGTATACAAACGCATAATTCCCTTAAGTTTTTATGGCCCGGATAATATAGGGTTAAGCCATTGTAAATTTGGCAAAAACCTACCAAATAATCCGGGCGTGGATTTTTATTATATTTTTTAGACAAAGATATTCCGGCCGATACGATGGTAAATAATCGATTCTGCCTTATCAAGTCTTTATTTTTAAAAAAGAAGTTCTCACCGGTTTACCAAAACCAGACGCTATTCCTGAGCCGACGCAATATTACTGAAAATTCTTTGCTAATCGTTCATGTAAGTTATCTGGAGGTAAAGTGAAAGCCTCTTTATTGCGTACTACTAAAAGAGTGTGTAGTACCTAATTTTATTTTTCCCTGGTGTTGCGCAGATTTTGTTATCGGGAATAGCACTCGCTTTATTGGCGGTAAAGTTTGTGCAACCCGAAGTACAGTTCGAAACAGTATTCGCTTGATCATCGATCGATCGGCTGCATTTAGCGCGGCACGTAACGAAGTCTCAACGGCTTCATTAGCATATGTCCGCATTTGTTGTTCATAATCTGAAATCGCCTTGATTAAGTTTTCATGACCAGATGCTACGCGAGTTAGCGTCTGTGTGAGTAAAAGTGCGTCTCGAAGCGCTATGTTTGCTCCCATTCCTACCATTGGCGTCATGTTGTGAATAGCGTCACCAAGTAGAGTGACAACGCTGGAACGCCAGGGTAAGAGATGCTTCATACTGCGTAACGGAATCACAGAGATGTTTTCCATATCACTCTGCTTAATCAGGGTATGCAGGTTTGGGTCCCATGAAGCAATATGGGAGCGGATCAGATCACACAGAGATTCAGCAGGAAAATCAGTAATCGCATTCGGATAGCTATTCGTTGCTGCTGCATAGGCCCACATGACAAAATCACCAATTTCTGTCGATGTGGCCTTTACTTGAGTGTTGATCGGAGCACGCCATAGAGAGACAAACAACCCTCCAGGGCTTTTAGGCACGATATTGTTGGGTGATCCATCTAGCAAATATTGCGGCAATGAGGCAGCAAGAGCCGGAGTAAGGCGTACACGTCCAACGATGAGGGTAACACCAATATCAAGTCTTTTTATCGCGGGGAGGTACTGCTTGCGTACTTTTGAATTGCTTCCATCTGCACCAATAAGAACATCAACGTCTTCGTGACTTCCATCGGTGAAAAAAAGCCTGACTTTACCGTTTTGCATGTGTTCATAACGCTCGAACGTTTTGTTCCATTGAACGGTATCTGAGAGCCCTTCGTTTAGTATTTCTATCAGTTCAGCTCTGCTGATTGACATCCGATCTTCGGTAATGATCTGTCCATCCTCCTGATGAATATCTCTCTGAGCTGTGAGAAGAAGACGCAGATGTTCATCATAGAATCTTGTCTGTCCACCAACAGGTTTTGAGATCTTTTTAAAGGTTTGCCAGTTGGTTTCCGGGAGGCATTCCTGCATTGCTTGCTGGCCGAATGTATCGACGTAAATTCCATAACCGGGAAGTATGGATGACGTAGCAGAGCCTCGTTCATAGACTTTCACCTTTATTCCGTTTTTGCGCAAGCCATGTGCCAGGCATGCTCCACCAATCCCTGAGCCAATTATTCCAACGTTCATTTCTTTTTTCTCCATAAGTAGTACGATGTGATTCTGAAAGAATCATGGTGACTGTAGCTGGCTAGGACCATTTGATCACAGCCATCGGGTTGTGTTACTGCTATAGTCTTAATAATAGTATACCGTACCGTTCGGTACCAATAAAATTTAGGTTTTTTTTACATGACAAATACACCTAAAGCCCAAACAGATCACAAAAGAACCCGTTCGTACTCTAGAATTTCAGGAGAACGAGTTAACGAGCTGTTAAAAATTGCTGCTCAAGTATTTGCAGAACGGGGTTTTGATGGTGCCAGTATCAATGAGATGGCAAAGCGTGCTAATGCTTCGAAGGGAACCTATTATAGTCGATTTCCTTCTAAAGAAGAGCTGTTAGTCGCTGTTGTTCGGCAGAGAATAGAAGAGGTTGAAGGCGGTCTGGACAAGACCATGAATCCCGAACCCGATATTGGGAAAGCGTTAACCATTTTTGCAGAGGAAATTTTTACGGTAATTCTTTCTGAGGCGATGATTGCAAATTACCGGGTGGTCACGCTGGAGGCCCAACGTTTTCCACAACTAGGTAAAATTTATTATGAGAAGGGAGTCAAAAAGATAGTCGATTTTCTTGTCGAATATCTGGTACGAAAGGTGAAGGAGGGAAAATTGAACATAGTAGACCCGAAAATCTCCGCGGAGGTGTTTATCGATGGCATCATTGGAACGCCAAGGCTTAAGGCTACTTTGGGCATGGGTTTACCTACTCCAGAGGAGAAATCTCAGCGAATTGCTATCGCTGTTCAGTCATTTCTCGCTGCATATGGTACTTCCTCATGTGATAGTACTTCTTCATCATGATAGTCGCGCTGTAGTAAACCAGATGTAGTAAATCAGAAATTATCGTAGGAATAGCGCTGAATTAAGGGCCTGCCTGTTATCAGGTAGGTCTTTCTGCTGAATTAAGAAAGCGGTTTGCATACCTTGAATGATAGACGAGATGCTTTGGCGTCTTTTTTGCTGTTTTGTGTTTGGTTGGCTGGCGATAGCGTATTATATTTCCTTTGTAGATAAATAGTTTACAATGTAAATAACTTGTTGTTTTTCTTTGATTAGAGTTTGAATTTGTCATAATTAAAATTAACTCATGAGAATGTTCTGAAGGTGGGTATGTTGATATGGTAAAAAGAGCGATAAAGCTACTGTGTATTTCGGTTATTTGTAGCACATCGATAATAGCTGGATATGCTTTAGCTAATCATCAGAATAGGCTTATTGAAGGTGATATTCAAAATCTGCCCAAAATGCAGATTGAAAAGATATCTGAGATAACAATACCTGAACAAGTACAAATTCAAACTGCTACAATTTCAGAAACAGAACGTCGTAAAATGCTGCGAAGCTGGTTACCGGCACAAATTAAGCCCGTTTTTTTTGACCGATTGGTTAGTTTGTACTCCTCTAACCAGATGCAACCTTTGTGGCTAGATAAAATCGCGGTTCAACGCTTTGAACAACAACTTTCAGAACTGGCATTGGCTGGGTTTCAACCGCAATTTGGTCAATGGCTGGTTGAACTCAATGATGCTCAATTGAGTCAGATGGGACGTGATCTCATCTTATCGGATGCTATGCTAGGTTATTTACAATTTGTCTCAGATGTCGGCCATCAGGGCCAAAGCTGGCTCTACCGCACTGTACCATACAAAATTGTATTACCTTCACCAGTCGTTATAGATCAGTGGCAGCAAGCTATTATCGACCACAATGTGGCCGCTTATGTCGCCGCACTGGCACCACAACATCCTCAATATGAGAATATGCGCAAGGAGATGGTGAAACAACTGGCTGATAGTAAACCGTGGCCACAGCTTTCTGACAAAAGTGCGCTAAAACCGGGGCAGAATAGCGCTGATGTCGCTGTGTTGAAGGAAATACTTATTCGTCTTGGTATGTTGAGCGAACTGACAACTCAATCAGATAATATCTACGATCCTGAACTGGTGACTGCGGTAAAAAATTTCCAGCATTGGCAAGGGTTGGCACCGGATGGTGTAATCGGTAAACGCACAAGAGATTGGCTAAATACTTCGCCTCAAACCAGAGCAGGATTGATGGCGCTTAATATCCAGCGTTTACGTATTATCCCAGGAGATGTGTCCACAGGAATTATGGTCAATATTCCCGATTATTCATTGCATTATTATCTTAATGATCAGGAAGTGTTGGACTCGAAAGTGATCGTTGGTCGCCCAAGCCGGAAGACACCCATTATGAGTAGTGTGCTGAATAATGTGGTGATTAATCCTCCCTGGAATGTGCCAACTAGCCTGGCAAGAAAAGATATCGCACCACGAGCAGTTGATGATCCCGGATATTTTCAACGGCGAGGATACGTTATCTTTTCAAATTGGCGTGCTGATGCCAGTGTAATCGACCCTTACACTATTGATTGGAACGTGATTACGCCTGCTAACTTTCCTTATCGAATATGGCAAGCTCCGGGGCCGACTAACTCATTAGGTCGTTATAAATTTAATATGCCAAATTCTGATGCTATCTATTTGCATGATACGCCGAACCATAACCTGTTTAACAAGGACATCCGAGCGATCAGCTCTGGTTGTGTACGGGTTAACAAGGCTTCAGAATTAGCAAGCATGTTATTGGAAGATGTAGGTTGGCATCAGAGTAGAGTGAATAATATCCTGAAACAGGGCAGTACCGTTTATGTAAACATCCCACAGCGTATTCCAGTTTATTTGCATTATTTAACTGCTTGGGTAGATGAGCAGGGGGTACCTCAGTACCGTACCGATATTTATGACTACGACAATAGTGTGAGACAAGGTGCCCAGTTTTTGTCAAAGTTGTTACCTTTACAAAACTAAATGCAACTAATTTTTGTTATTAATTGTCATAGTGACCAGTGACCAGTGACCAGTGACCAGTGACCAGTGACCAGTGACCAATTGCCTGTTGGCCTATTTTTTCTATAATTTGGGTAGATGTTTCTTCATGGATATTATCGATCATAATCGCCGTAAGTGGCTTAGTGCGGGAGCCGCTGCTTTAGGTTTGAGTTTGTTGCCGGGGCATACTTTTGCGACTCTGGCCACTCCACGCCCACGAATTTTACGTTTTGACAACTTACATACGGGTGAAACGATTAAAGCCGAATTTTTTGACGGCTATCGTTACAACAAAGAAGAGCTGGCCCGCTTGGATCATCTGTTTCGAGATTACCGTCAAAATAGCGTTAAGACGATCGATCCTAAATTATTTGATCAGATTTATTTGCTGCAAATGATGATAGAGATTAATAAGCCTGTACAACTCATTTCTGGTTACCGTTCACTGGTAACCAACAATCAGTTGCGCAAGCAAAGTAAAGGCGTGGCTAAACAGAGTTACCATACTCGCGGGCGGGCGATGGATTTTCATATTGAAGGTATTGAGCTTAGTCGTATCTGCAAGGCTGCTCTGAAAATGAAAGCGGGAGGGGTAGGATACTATCCACACAGTAATTTCGTTCATATTGATACAGGTCCCGTCAGGACGTGGTAATCTGGTGAGTAACTATTTTGTTTTGACTATGGAGTAAATGAAATAATGAAATACCAAATTATTCCTGTTACTGCTTTTATGCAGAATTGTACCCTTATTTGGAATGAAGATAGTAAGGAAGCGGCAATTGTTGATCCGGGTGGTGAAGCAGAAAAACTGATCGCCGAGATAGAACGTCGTGGTCTGAAATTGACCCAGATTTTATTGACTCATGGTCATTTTGACCATGTTGGTGCAACAGCGGAGGTCGCTAAACATTTTAATGTGCCGGTCTACGGGCCACAGCAGGAAGATGCTTTCTGGATCGAAGGCTTGCAAGCTCAAAGTCGGATGTTTGGCATTGAAGAATGCCCATCATTTGAACCTGATCGCTGGTTAAATGAGGGTGATGAGCTGCGGGTGGGGGGCGTTGATTTGTCTGTATTGCACTGTCCGGGACATACGCCGGGGCATGTTGTGTTTGTGAATCATGTAGATAAGCTGATTTATATGGGAGATGTTCTATTTAAAGGAGGGGTTGGGCGTAGTGACTTTCCACGTGGTAATCACCGGCAGTTAATTAACTCAATTAAAGATAAACTTCTGCCACTTGGTGATGATTATGAATTTATTCCGGGGCATGGGCCAATGTCGACGATAGGTTGTGAGCGGCAGACTAATCCATTTTTACAGGATGAAGTATCAGGTTGGTGATGTGGCGTAGCGTTTATATTCAATATACCCATCATCTTTCAAGTTGCCTCTTTGTTGGCTGCACTCACTCACCCCGGTCACATAGTTATCTATGCTCCCGGGGATTCGTTCCCTTGCCGTCGCGATGCATCTTGAAATCCATAGGGTATAAGTGTCAATTTGAGGGCTGGCTGATAGTTGTTTGATAGCAACTATAACTGATTGGAGACTTCAATTAGATTTTGATCCAGATCACGAAAATAAACGGACATAATGACTCCGTTTGCTCCGGTACGTTTAACCGGCCCTTCAAGGATTTCAACTTCATTCCGATGTACTCAATAAGATTAATATCACAATTGTGTCGGACATCGAATCTTCTGAATGATAAAAGCCGCTGAATTTCAGCGACTTTTCATCGTGAGGTAAATGTTAATTTAGAGTACTGCAACAATGGCTTCACATAGTGGAGCCATGTTTTCTAACGTCAAGCCAGCGACGTTAATACGACCGGAGCTGACAGCGTATATACCAAACTCATCACGCAGACGTTCTACTTGTTCTTTTGTCAGGCCACTGAATGAGAACATCCCATTTTGGCTAATAATAAAGCTGAAATCCTGTTTTGCCCCTTTTTCCTGCAAGGTATTGACAAACAGTTGACGCATACGCTGAATACGTTCGCGCATGGTGGTCAGTTCCTGTTCCCAAGCTGCTTTCAGGTCTTCATTTGACAAAATGGTAGTGACAATAGATGCACCATGAACGGGTGGGTTGGAATAGTTAGCACGGATAATCGCTTTAGCTTGGCTGAACGCTTTTTCTGCTGTATCACTGTCACTAGCAACAATAGTACAGGCACCGACACGTTCATTGTACAGGCCAAAGTTTTTGGAGTAAGAGCTGGCAACAATCAGTTCATTATGATTTTTCGCAAAAATACGTAGGCCCTCTGCATCTTCATTCAGGCCCTTGGCAAATCCTTGGTAAGCGAAATCAAAAATAGGCAGCCAGCCTTTCTCCGCAGATATGTCTGCCAGTTTAGCCCATTGTGCCGGGGTTGGATCGACGCCTGTCGGATTGTGGCAGCAGCCGTGGAACAGAACAACATCACCTGCCTGAGCTTCAGACAGGCTTGCCAACATACTTTCGAAATTCAGCGCGTGTTTTTCAGCGTCATAGTATTTATATTCACAGACTTCCAGGCCAGCGGCGGAAAAAACGTTTTTATGGTTTGGCCAGGTTGGGTTGCTGATCCAAACCCGTTTAGCATTAGTCTGTTTGGCAATGAAATCCGCAGCAATACGTAAAGCACCGGTACCGCCTGGGCTTTGTGCTGTGCGGGCGCGTTTATCTGTAACGACTGGGTGATCTTTGCCAAACAGTAATTCTTGAGTTACGCGACCAAATTCGGCTAAGCCGCTAATCGGTAGATAATTCTTTGTTGTTTCGTTTTCCAGTAAATATTGTTCAGCTTTTTTAACACTGGTCAGAACCGGAGTTTTTCCTGTTTCGTCTTTATAGACACCGATACCAAGGTTGATTTTATTTGTACGAGGATCAGAACGGAAACTATCGGCTAAGCCAAGAATAGGGTCGGCAGGCGCTGCGGTAATTTTCTCAAACATGTTTGTAATTCCAAAGCTCAGAGTTAAGCCCAAAAGGGCAGTCAGGTTAACGCTGCTAAAACAGTTTGCCAACTATTTGTCGCAAAAAGAAGATAATCTTGTGAGGCAGTTTGCGGAGTGAGAAAAAGAAAGAAAACATAAGACTAAAAAAGCAGCACATAAGCGCTGCTTTCTCTTAATGATGTTTAACTTGTTCAGCTAAATCTATTTACCAACGGTAATTAGAATTGGTAAATCATACCTACGCCAACAACGTTGTCAGTGCTGATACCCGCTTCTTTGGTGAGTTTATTGCTATCCAGCAGGTTGATTTTGTAATCAACATAGGTAGTCAAGTTTTTGTTGAAGTAGTAGTAACTACCAACAGAGACATATTTTACGAGATCGCGATTGTCGGATTCTTTCTCGTCATTACCGAGGTCACCGAACAGGTTTTTACCTCTGGACTGAACGTATGCCAGAGATGGACGTAAACCGAAGTCGAACTGATATTGAGCGGTCAATTCAATGTTCTGGGTTTTGTTGGCGATGTTTTCCATATTTGTGCCATTAACTTTTCCACCAAAGCGGGTCATGTTACGGGTTTCACCGTACATGGCCGCCAGGTAGATGTTGTTAGCATCGTATTTGGCACCAATGTTCCATGCTTCAGCGCGATCACCTAATGCATCAGAATCATACTCAGTCTTAGAAGTCCCTTTTTGTGCAGAAGTACGGGCAGAGTTAGAGTATGCACCACCGACGCTGATACCGTAACCTACGTCATAGGTTGCAGCGAAACCATAACCATCACCGTTGTCTTTACGGTTGGCACGGCCATTAGCAGTGTTGCCACTATTTTCACCCTGATATTGCAGAGCAAAATTCAGGCCATCAACCAGACCGAAGAAATCGGTATTACGGTAAGTCAACAGACCAGTAGAACGACCAGTCATGAAGTTATCAGTCTGCGCCATTGAGTCGCCACCGAATACTGGCAACACATCGGTCCAAGCGTTGACTTCATAAACCACACCGTAGTTACGGCCATAGTTCATTGAACCGTAGTCGGACAGTTTCAAACCAGCAAAAGCCAGACGAGTTTTAGTTTCTTCGTCAGTACCTTCTGCACGGTTACCTTTGATATTGTATTCCCAACGGCCAAAACCGGTCAGTTGGTCATTAACTTGAGTTTCGCCTTTGAAACCCAGACGAGCAAAGGAGTTATCGCCATCTTCGCCGCTTTTGTTGTTAGCGAATTTGTGCTGAACTTCAACTTTACCGTATAGATCCAGTTTGTTGCCGTCTTTGTTATAAATTTCAGCTGCATTTGCTGCGCCAGCAGCTAACAGAGCTGGGATTACTACTGCAAGAACATTGCGTTTCATCATTATTATTACCCTCATTGGTGTTATTCGGACACCTGCCACTGCCAAAAATAATTCTTTAAAAATTTACGGAACTATTTGTGAGAGTTTAGTGTCGTCTGTTTCGCTGTCAAGTGTTTCATTGGTTGTTATTTTTATCCACTCACAAAATGCTATAAAAAAGAAAATTTAGTAAAAATGTGAAATAAAGTGTTTCAAAATGTAAATGAGAGATTATTTTTTAATCTCTGGTTGGTCCAGTTGATCAAAAAAGTGAAAAATGACTCGCAGTCAGTGGCGGAGAAAAATTACCTGTTGATCTTAATAAAAAGAGTAAAATGTGGTGTTTATTTCATCAATCATATTTCTTATATGTAACTTGCTGATATGCTTATTGATGTGTTGTATATTATTTTTTAACAGATACCTGATAATGATTATTCTTGAAAGGAAGTAGTGCTCACTTTTAGTGAGCACCATAACATGTTAATTGGATTTTCTATTAATCTACCTAATTTATTTCAGACTGTTAGAATTGATATACCAAACCTATACCCACAGCGTTATTCGTGTTGACATCAAGATATTTGGTGAAGGGGGTGTCATGTACTAAGTTGATTTTGTAATCAACATAGGCAGACAAATTTTTGTTAAAGTTATAATAAGAACCAAGAGAGAGATATTTTACCCAGTCTTGATGAGTGAAAAAAGTTGTTCCCTTGGATTGAATATATGCCAGAGATGGGCGCAGACCAGAATCCAACTGATATTGGGCCGTTAATTCGATATTACGCGTTTTTGCAGAGACAGTATCTTGGTAGCCGAAAGAGGTCATATTGTGAGTTTCGCCATACATGGCAGCCAGATATAGGTTGTTTGCATCATATTTGGCACCAACGTTCCATGCCTCAGCCCTTTCACCACGAGCAACAGAGGTAACGAGCCTTTCATGTGTAATAGGGCGGTCAGCATTGGAGTAGGCTCCTCCTACGCTGATACCATTGCCTATATCGTAGGTAACAGAGAGGCCGAAGCCGTCACCATTACTACCACCATTGGGCTTACTACGACTACCGTATTTACTGTGTGAATTGCGGCTGTTTTTGCTGTCTTCGTCGTTCTTACCTTGGTATTGCAGGGCGAAGTTCAGACCATCAACCAGACCAAAGAAATCCGTATTACGATAAGTCAGGACACCGGTAGCACGATTAGTCATGTAGGTGTCAGCCTGTGACATGGAGTCAGCACCGAATACTGGCAGTACATCAGTCCACGCATTGACGTCATAGAGAACACCGTAATTACGACCGTAGTCTAGAGAGCCATATTTAGCCAATTTTAGACCCGCGAAACCTAGACGGGTTTGATTACCTTCGGAATCATTTGCCTCAACTTGGTTGGCCTGAATATTGTATTCCCAACGACCATAACCGGTCAGTTGGTTATTGATTTGGGTTTCACCTCTGAAACCCAGACGGACGTAGCTTGCATCACCATCTTCACTATAGATAGGGTATATATCTGATTTTTGGGTAATTTTAGCGAATTGATGCCGTACATCAACTTTGCCATAAAAATCCAGTTTATTACCGTTTTTGTTATAAATTTCAGCGGCATTTGCTACACCAGCAGTCAACAGCACTGGGATGACCACGGAAAAGATACTACCCTTCATTATTGTTACCTTCATTTAATTACTATCGTTAATGACCATCATTGGTGTTATTCGGATACTGTTACTGACATAAATAATTCCTTTAAGAAACTCGTTGAAATTATTTATGAAAATATCGTGTTGTCCGAGTCGGGGCACAGTTTTCCATTAGCCGTGGATTTTATCTATCATTTAATTGATACAAAGTGACGATTTTTGTAATAAAGTGAAAATAATATATTGCAAAATGTAAATGAAATAGGATTTTTGATCGTGTCTTGAATTGGAAGAATAAAAAAAGCCAGCTTTTGCTGGCTTTATACATAATGATTTTTTAATGTTTGTTTTACGCAATCATTAGAAGTTTGCGCTTCTTGGTGTGCGCGGGAAGGGGATGACATCACGTACATTTGGCACGCCAGTCACGTAAGCAACCAGACGTTCAAAGCCCAGCCCAAACCCAGAGTGAGGTACGGTGCCATAACGACGCAAATCACGGTACCACCAGTAATCTTCTTTATTAAGCCCCATCTCTTCCATACGCTTATCCAGCATATCCAGACGCTCTTCACGCTGTGAGCCACCGATAATTTCGCCAATGCCTGGTGCAAGTATATCCAGTGCCGCGACAGTTTTACCGTCGTCGTTCATTCGCATATAGAAGGCTTTAATATCTTTTGGATAGTTTTTCACGACAACCGGAGCTTGGAAATGTTTCTCTGCCAGATAACGTTCATGTTCCGAAGAAAGGTCAACTCCCCAGAAGACTGAATTTTCAAATTTCTGGCCACAGTTTTGCAGAATTTCAATGGCATCGGTGTAATCAATCTGAACAAAGTCAGAATTGATAAATTTTTCCAGGCGGGTGATAACATCTTTATCTACGCGTTCAGCGAAGAATTGCAGATCATCAGCACGCTCTGCCAATGCGGCTTTGAAAACATATTTCAGCATATTTTCAGCTAATGTGGCGGCATCATTGAGGTTAGCGAAGGCGATTTCTGGTTCAAGCATCCAGAATTCTGCCAGATGGCGGCTGGTATTAGAGTTTTCAGCACGAAAAGTCGGGCCGAATGTGTAAACTTTGCTTAATGCACAAGCGTATGCTTCACCGTTTAATTGTCCAGATACGGTCAGAAATGCTTCGCGGCCGAAAAAATCTTGGTTGAAATCCACTTCACCTTTGTCAGTTAAAGGCAGATTTTGCAGATCCAGCGTAGAGACGCGGAACATTTCGCCGGCACCCTCTGTATCAGCCGCCGTGATTAATGGAGTGGAAACCCAGAAGTAACCATTTTCATGGAAGAAACGGTGTAGTGCTTGAGCAAGGGTATGGCGCATACGAGCAACGGCGCCAATCAGGTTGGTACGTGGACGCAGGTGAGCCACTTCGCGCAGATATTCAATGCTGTGGCGTTTAGCGGCCATTGGATAGGTGTCAGGATCTTCAACCAGACCGATCACGACGATTTTCGTCGCTTGCAGTTCAAAGTTCTGCCCTTGACCAAGGGAAGCAACCACTGTCCCTGTCACTTCGACAGAACAACCGGTAGTTAAATGCAGAACTTCATCCTGATAATTGGGCAAATTATTATTAACGACGGCCTGTAATGGATTAAAGCAGGAACCGTCATAGACGGCGAGGAAAGAGATGCCAGCTTTAGAATCTCTCCTTGTACGTATCCAGCCGCGAACGGTGACTTCACTATCAACCGCAACCCGGCCTTGCAGTACGTCGACTACAGGCGCTACGCTCATAGATTTCTCTCTTCTTTATCAGTTCAAGTTTATGAAAATAAATATCCCCACAAGGGGCAACTTATTCTATGTTACTTGCCCTGTTTCAGGAAACAAGGGGAAATCATCAATTTAAACGGTGAAATAGGGGGGAAAGCGCACTTTTCAGATGTGCTGCTGCCTTATTTGCCAGCAGCACAGTGGTATTTTTTAATGAAACTTGAGTTAACAAGCTTGTTTAACCTGGGGTATATCAAAAGCGGCACGTAGCCTGTTTACAAACTCGTTATCTTCACAAATGGTTTTGCCAGGGCTGTCAGAAAGCTTTGCGACCGGTTTGCCATTGCACTCGACAAGTTTGATGACGATGTTCAGTGGCTTAACCCCTGGGATATTGCAGGTGAGCTGTGTACCGATACCGAAAATCAGGTTTATTCTGTTGTGGAAATGACGATAGAGCGCTAGCGCTTTTTGGAAGTCCAAGCTATCAGAGAACACTAAGGTCTTCGTCATTGGGTCAATACCCAGTTTTTGATAGTGGGCGATCGCTTTTTCACCCCATTGAACGGGATCACCCGAATCATGGCGTAAGCCTTGATAATTTTTGGCAAACTGAGTATCAAAGTCCCGCAGAAACGCGTCCATTGTAATGCAGTCAGTCAAGGCAATACCTAATTGGTTAGGATATTCTTTCAGCCAACTCTGTAATGCTTCTCGTTGACTGCTAGCCAGATCCGGGCTGATTTGCTGATGAGCTTGAAACCACTCATGCGCTTGTGTTCCAACAGGGGGGAGCCCAAGCTGTTGTGCAAGTTGGTAATTGCTAGTACCAATCAGATAAGGGAAATGCTGTTGCAGCTCACTGACGACAGCGTGTTGAACATGGTGTGAGAAACGACGGCGTGTACCGAAATCCATCAGTTTAAAACTGGAGAGATCGATTCCTTCATTTTCAGCATGTTGATAGAACAGTTTGATCAACTTGCGTAGCTGGTTGACGGCATTTTCCACCGCGTTATCTGGTAAGTGATGACGATGAATTAATTCACTGATTAACGCCAGTAATGGGACTTCCCACATAATCACTTCATGCCATAATCCTGAAATATGGATAGCTAATTGGCCGCCATTTGTAACAGAAATATTGACTTGCTGTGGATTAAAACGAAAGGTTTTTAACCAGACCAGATAATCAGCCTTGAAAAAAGGCAGACTGGAAAGGTAACTAAATTCAGCATCGGTTAATGCCAGATCAGCCATCCTATTAACTTGATGACGTAATTCTGTGGCATATTCACCTAGCAGTTCGTCGCCGCGGCAGCGAAACTCTGCAACAACAGGGATGTGGCTGTAGCGGTGGTACACTGCTTGTTGCATATGAAGTTTATAAGCGTCAGTATCAAGCAGTGATTTAATAATTGGGGTAGCGTCTAGTGTCATAGCGCGTTATGCATCCTCACGGAGCGTATTCGTATTAGCTAAATCGATAAAGTTGGAAGAGTATACCGGGATTATTTTGTTATTGAAGTCACATAATGTCATATAGTTCACCAAAATATCGAGGCTAAAAAGGGTCTTTGGTTAAATGTTATCATGTTATTTGATCATTAAGTGATAACAAGCACCAAAGAGTAAACATATTCCTTACATAACATCATACTCGTTCTTAATGAATGTTAAACGCCAGAAGGTGCGTTATTCACTCTTGAAATTCAACCTCTTTCTATGGCAGCGTAAGGCCTAGTATTGAATTAATTCCATCAGGCATGAAACAAAAAGGTTTCTTATGACACAACAGCGACAAGCTAAGTACCGCCGGGATTATCGCGCTCCCGACTATACGATTTCTGATATTGAACTCGATTTTAATCTTGATGCCGATAACACGGAAATCACCGCAATCAGCCAGATAAAACGTTTGAGTCATGAAATAACGCCATTAGTGTTGGATGGTGAAGACTTGACACTGAAAAGTCTTCATGTGAATGGTCAACCGTGGGCGCATTACCGCGAGCAGGAGGGGGCGCTAGTCATTGAGCAGTTGCCGACTCAGTTCACTTTGAAAATTGTCAATGAGATCCATCCATCGAAAAATACGGCGCTGGAAGGCTTGTATGTTTCTGGTGATGCACTTTGTACTCAGTGTGAAGCAGAAGGGTTTCGCCACATTACTTACTATCTCGATCGGCCTGATGTATTGGCTCGTTTTACAACGCGTATCACAGCCGATAAAGCCAAGTATCCGTATCTGCTTTCAAACGGTAACCGGGTTGAACAGGGAGAAACCGATGATGGACGCCATTGGGTGAAATGGCAAGATCCATTCCCAAAACCATGTTATCTGTTTGCTCTGGTCGCGGGTGATTTTGATGTGTTGCGCGATACTTTTATGACGCGTAGTGGCCGTGAAGTTGCATTGGAGCTGTTTGTTGATCGTGGCAATCTCGATCGGGCTGATTGGGCAATGACTTCCCTGAAAAATGCGATGAAGTGGGATGAAACCCGTTTTGGTCTTGAGTATGACCTCGATATTTATATGATTGTTGCGGTGGATTTCTTCAATATGGGCGCTATGGAGAATAAAGGGCTGAATGTCTTTAACTCCAAATATGTGCTGGCAAAATCTGAAACTGCGACTGATAAAGATTATCTTAATATAGAAGCTGTGATCGGCCACGAATATTTCCATAACTGGACCGGGAATCGCATTACTTGTCGCGATTGGTTCCAACTGAGTTTAAAAGAGGGATTGACAGTATTCCGTGATCAGGAATTTAGCTCTGATCTTGGCTTTCGTTCTGTTAATCGTATTAATAATGTGCGAATTATGCGTTCGGCACAGTTTGCGGAAGATGCCAGCCCAATGGCCCATCCAATTCGCCCGGATAAAGTGATTGAGATGAATAACTTCTATACCCTGACTGTGTATGAGAAGGGCGCCGAAGTTATCCGTATGATTCATACCCTGCTAGGTGAAGAGCAATTCCAGGCAGGGATGCAGCTTTATATCCATCGTCATGATGGTAGTGCCGCAACATGTGATGATTTTGTTCAGGCAATGGAAGATGCATCAAATGTAGATTTGTCACTTTTCCGTCGCTGGTATAGCCAGTCTGGTACACCAGTATTAACCGTCCGCGATGAATATGATGCAGAAAAGCAGCAATATAAGTTGCATGTCAGCCAGATGACACCATCTACCGCCGATCAAAAAGAGAAGCAGCCTCTGCATATTCCCTTGGATATTGAGCTCTATGACAGCAAAGGTCATGTGATTCCGTTACGTTATGATGGTCAACCGGTCCACAATGTATTGAATGTGACTAATGCAGAACAGACGTTTGTATTTGATGATGTGCCATCACTGCCGGTTCCCTCTTTATTACGGGAATTCTCAGCACCAGTGAAGCTGGATTACACATTCAGTGATCAGCAATTGGCATTCTTGATGAAACATTCCCGTAATGCGTTTTCACGCTGGGATGCGGCTCAGTCATTGATGGCAAACTATATCAAACTGAATATTATCCGTTACCAGCAGAAGCAGCCGATCGAACTGCCAATGCATGTGGTGGATGCTTTCCGTGCAGTATTATTGGATAAAGAGATTGATCCAGCTCTGGCTGCTCATATTCTGGCTTTACCATCAGAGAGTGAGATAGCAGAACTGTTTACGATTATTGATCCTAAAGCGATTCATGAAGTTTTGGACACAATCACCCGTACTTTGGCTCAGGAAATGGCTGATGAATTTGCGGTGGTTTATAACGCTATCCATATCGGTGCATATCGCGTCGCTCATCAGGATATTGCTAAGCGCTCTCTGCGTAATATCTGTCTCTATTATTTGGCTTTTGGTCATCAGGAACAGGCTGATAAAGTGGTATCAAATCAATATCATCAATCTGACAATATGACTGATGCATTGGCGGCATTATCTGGCGCGGTGCTGGCAGAGTTACCTTGCTGTGATCAACTCATGGCGGAATTTGATGGTAGATGGCATCAGGATGGCCTGGTGATGGATAAATGGTTTAGCTTGCAGGCAAGTAGTCCGTCGGCAGACGTTCTGGCTAATGTGCGTAATCTTCTGAATCATCGTTCATTTAGTATCAGTAACCCAAACCGGGTACGTGCTCTGATTGGGGCATTTGTTAACAATCCAGTTGCATTCCATGCTGAAGATGGCAGTGGTTATCAATTCTTGGTGGAGATTTTGACTGATCTTAACAGCCGTAACCCACAGGTTGCTTCTCGTTTGATTGAACCGCTGATTCGCCTGAAACGTTATGATGAAAAACGTCAAAACATGATGCGTAGTGCGTTGGAGCAGTTAAAAGGGTTGGAAAATCTGTCTGGTGATCTATTTGAAAAAATTACCAAGGCATTAGAAAGCTGATAGCTATTTATTTATCGGGCTAATGGTTATTTAGCCCGATATTTTTTCCAATTTATGCCCTATGGATTTCAAGATGAATCGCGGCGGCAAGGGAGTGAATCCCCGGGAGCATAGCAAACTATGTGACCGGGGTGAGCGAGTGCAGCCAACAAAGAGGCAACTTGAAAGATGACGGGTATATCTTCTGGATAATAAATTTCTGCTTGCAAGCATTGGGTTGGAGGTAAAACGCAGTGGATATACATACAGCAGTTAAGGCACTCAAAGCGTCTGGTTTTAACGATGAGCAGTCTGAAAAAATCGTTGAAGTTATTACAGAACTGCAAAACATAAGTGTTGTCACCAAAGCAGATCTAACAGTTGCTACTGAGAGCATTAAAACCGATATTGGTACTATAAAAACAGATTTAGATTGGATTAAGAAACTGACATTAGCAGTTGGTATTGCTGTTGTTATTGCGGCATTGAAATACATTTTTATTGGTTGATGCTTGTAGTATGAAAATTGCTCAAGATATTAAAGAGCATCCATTGGTTTGCTCCCCTTTGTAGTTGTTCGAGAGAAGCTAAGTATCTTGGGCAAAAATGTCAACGATTGTAGTCACCAGTGTATTCTTGTTTCACGCGCAACATCTGGGAGAGATTTGCGCCTAATTAGCATATTTCTGTAGATTCAGCCCATGTTATTCGGTTACCCTACCTGCCGAAATATTTGGGGGTTGAAAGTGGGCGTTTTTTAGCTCAGAAACTTCCAAATGGTATATGCATGTGTCATGTGTAGCTTTATCTTTGTAATTTAATGTTTATAAATTAATTAATGGGTTTAGAATTATGTGCTACCCACTAGTCAGGAAAGCGTTGTTCCAGCTTGATCCGGAACGGGCACACGAATTAACCTTCCGCCAGCTCAAGCGTATTACCGGTACTCCTTTTGAGTTTCTGATCCGCCAGTCAGTGGCGACAAAGCCTGTGACTTGCATGGGCTTGTCATTTAAAAATCCCCTCGGTCTGGCTGCGGGTCTTGATAAAGATGGCGATTGTATTGATGCATTTGGTGCAATGGGATTTGGTTTTATTGAAATTGGCACTGTAACCCCACGTGCTCAGGCAGGAAATGATAAACCGAGGTTATTCCGTATCGTTGAAGCAGAAGGGTTAATTAACCGTATGGGCTTCAATAATCTTGGTGTTGATAACCTGGTAGAAAATGTTAAAAAGGCAAAATATGGCGGAGTGATTGGGATCAATATTGGCAAAAATAAAGATACGCCAGTAGAGCATGGAAAAGATGATTATTTAATCTGCATGGATAAAGTTTATCCTCATGCTGGTTATATCACGATTAATATTTCTTCGCCCAACACGCCGGGCTTAAGAACATTGCAATACGGCGAAGCGTTGGATGATCTATTATCGGCGATTAAAAATAAACAGAGTGAACTTCAGCAAAAATACCAAAAATATGTCCCTGTTGCGGTAAAAATCGCGCCGGATCTCTCTGAAGAAGAGTTGATTCAAATTGCAGATAGTTTAATTCGTCATAATATCGATGGTGCTATTGCCACTAATACAACGTTAGACAAGAGATTAGTCGAAGGACTTAACTATTGCCAACAAGCTGGTGGGTTAAGTGGTCGGCCGGTTCAGTTACGTAGTACAGAGATTATTCGTCAGCTCTCTCAGGAATTAAGCGGTAAAATTCCCATTATCGGTGTTGGTGGAATAGATTCACTTGTCTCTGCCAGAGAAAAAATAGTGGCGGGGGCTTCTTTAATACAGATTTTCTCTGGATTTATCTATCATGGTCCAAAATTAATCAAAGATATCGTCAATCATATCTAAATCTTGCTGTTAATTTATCATTGGGGGTTTATTTTTGCTCCCAACTCATTTATATTTGCTCTGAACACCTAAATTTTATCTGTATCTTCGCATGTCTTTTAATTATGGCAGGGCTTATTTCACTGAATAGCGGGCAAGTTATTTACAATCTGTTTGGCGATGTAAGTTTTTCTGGCATAAAAGGATAACTCATGAACATTAAACCCGATGACCAATGGCGCTGGTATTTTGATACTGACCATGACCGTGTAATGCTCGACCTGTCTAATGGTATGGTTTTTCGTTCCTGTTTTCCTGCTAAGATGCTGATACCCTATGCAATGGGAGAAACTTCCTTTTCTGTAGAAGATGCGACGCTTTATTATTGTTTTGAAGAACAGACACGCCGAATTAATATTTCAGATGAATCCAGGGCGGAATTAGTTCTTAATGCGTTAGTGGCTTTCCGCTTTATTAAGCCACAAATGCCAAGAAGCTGGTATTTTTCTCGTTTTGCCATGATAGAGAAGCCGGTACAAGGAGAACTGATTCAGGTACGGCTCCAGGATTGCGCGACAGATGCTATATTCTTGGTTGTAGAGGCTGGGGATAGTGCGAGCCTTTGTCTGCTAGCTCAACCACAATTAACATTATCCGATCGGGTAATGAATTTTTGTGATCCAATTAAGATTATGAATGATCGATTGATACCATTTGTGGAACCTATTTATATGCCAATTTATGGCACTGCGATTTGATTTGGGTTTAAGATCCCATTGTTCTGTGATTTCCAAGAGTAAACCGTCATTCCGCACCGTATTTCTGATTTCAAAATAGTGTGATCTTACACAGGTTTTTTGTATTGATGACATCGGTGGGGTTGACGGTAATCGCCAATTTTGATCTATT
>NZ_JAXBVE010000031.1:0-59019 GCF_035181445.1 Photorhabdus africana | reverse complement strand
TCACAGGCTTCATCCGTGGTTTTGGTATTAGTTTGGCGACGATTATCAGATCATAAATGAAGCCTTTTTTCTATCTAAAATATACAGTTACTGCTTAAGAGCCTGTATATGTGCTGAATCTAGATGATAAAACCAAGATAGTAGTTGTTCACTACACAACAGGGTAGCATGTTAAGATCATTAATATTGTTATCACCTCTGGAGCTTTTTAATGACAAAACAAAATTACAATGTAGATCAGCGCCGTGTTGTTCTTATGGAACACTTGCAGAACGACATTCCTGCCAGTGTAGCTCTTGCACTAAAAGAAGATCTGGGCGGAAATACAAATTTCACCTCTGATATTACCGGCCAATTAATTCCCGCAGATAAACAAGCCACCGCTGTCATTATCACTCGGGAAGATGGCATTTTCTGTGGACAACAATGGCTGAATGAAGTTTTTACTCAATTAGGCGACCAAATCTCCATTGAATGGTTAGTCAAAGATAGTGATGCAATTACAGCCAACCAAAAACTTGGCATATTACGAGGCCCGGCACAGATATTACTGACTGGTGAACGCACCGCCCTTAACTTTATTCAAACTCTCTCTGGCGTTGCAACAGAAACTAGTCATTATGTTCACCGTCTCGCCGGTCTAAAAACCCAATTACTTGATACGCGCAAAACGCTGCCAGGATTACGCACCGCCCTAAAATATGCCGTACTTTGCGGAGGTGGTAATAATCACCGCCTTGGATTATTTGACGCTTTCCTTATCAAAGAAAACCATATTATTGCCAATGGCTCTATTAAACAGGCAGTAGATAAAGCGCGTTATTCTCACCCTGATGTCCTTGTTGAAGTCGAAGTAGAAACGCTAGATGAACTCATTCTGGCACTAAAAGCTCATGTTGATATTATTATGCTAGATAATTTCACTATCCCAATGATGAAAGAAGCCGTCGCTATCACATCAGGAAAAGTCGCCTTAGAAGTATCCGGTAATATCACCCTAGATACTCTACGCAGCTATGCTGAAACAGGCATCGATTTTATTTCTGTTGGAGCACTCACTAAACATATTAGAGCATTAGATCTCTCCATGCGCTTTCAGTAATTATACCCGTTATCTTTCAAGTTGCCTCTTTGTTGGCTGCACTCGTTCACCCCGGTCACATAGTTCGCTATGCTCCCGGGGATTCGCTCCCTTGCCGCCGCGATCCATCTTGAAATCCATTGGGTATAGCAATAATAATATTGATGGTGGTGTAAATCAGCAATTGATAACTAAAAAGTTTGCGAACACCATCGTAAATATTTTTGCAAATCTTGCAATTCAAAAATCTTTTTTCGAGTCAATTCCATAACCTTCATATATCCTGTTTCATTTTTTTCTCTTTCCTTCATTCTCTATATCGCAATACAGCAACACGGAGAAAGAATATGAGAAAACAACAAGGATTTACTTTAATGGAGATCATGGTCGCTATTGCTATCATTTCCATTTTAAGTGCTATTGGTATTCCTAGTTATCAAGGATATATTCAAAAAGCCGCTCTAACAGATATGCTACAAACTATTGTGCCTTATAAATCAGGTATAGAGCTTTGCAGTTTTGAAGCTGAAGATTTCATAGGTTGCAGTACAGGAATGCCATCAATTCCCAAAGGTCATAACAGCAGATATATCGGGAGTATTTCCGTTAAAAATGGAGAAGTGGTCATTAACGGGCAACAGAGTCTTAAAAACCTCAGCGTTACATTAAAGCCGATACAAAATACACAAACAGGTACAATTAAATGGAATAATAAATGTGAATCAACAAACAGTTCATTAAAGAGCCGTTGTCAGGAAATATTTGAATTTTAATTCATTACTCTTATTAATACACATTTATACCCTATGGATTTCAAGATGCATCACGGCGGCAAGGGAGTGAATCCCCGGGAGCATAGCAAACTATGTGACCGGGGTGAACGAGTGCAGCCAACAAAGAGGCAACTTGAAAGATAACGGGTATACACAGGAAGCAATAATGAACTCACTTTCAACAGCAGAAAACACATTGATGGAAAAAGAAATTCATGATATTTGTCAACGTCACCAATCTGTTGTGATAAAAAAAGATGATAATACGATAACAATTGCCAGCAGCGAATTACCCAATGATGATTTATTATCAACATTACGCTTTATTTCCGGATGTATTGTTAATGTAGAAATTTGGCCACTGGCAAGGATCGAATCAGTATTACATCAAAATATTTCACTGAGTCATGTACCAGAGGAAAAATCCTCTCTATTACCACTTATAGCTGATACCAATACAGATGAAAATGATGCCCCCGTCATTCAACTGATTAATCAAACTTTATTAACTGCAATTCAACGGCGTGCATCCGATATTCATTTTGAACCCTTCCAACAGGGTTATCGTATCCGTATCCGGGTTGATGGCTCATTACACCTCTTGTCTTCGCCATCTCATCAAATGAATGCAAGCATTTCCGCACGCCTTAAAATAATGGCGAAATTGAACATTGCTGAAAAACGGTTACCTCAAGATGGACAATTTGATTGGTCTGACACCCGACACAATTATGCTATCCGTATGGCAACTTTGCCAACCATACACGGAGAAAAAGTTGTGCTTAGAATATTAAATACAATGCAGCAATTATCGTTAGATCAATTAGGTATTCCTGACCCATTGTTAAATCAGCTCCGACAAAAACTCGCATTACCACAAGGAATGATTTTAGTGACTGGTCCAACGGGTAGTGGGAAAACCGTAACTTTATATAGCTGCTTACAATATCTAAATCAGAATAAAAAAAATATTTGCAGTGTAGAAGATCCTGTCGAGATCCCACTGAATGGCATTAA
This sequence comes from Photorhabdus africana, assembly GCF_035181445.1. Lineage (NCBI taxonomy): Bacteria > Pseudomonadati > Pseudomonadota > Gammaproteobacteria > Enterobacterales > Morganellaceae > Photorhabdus > Photorhabdus africana. Next base: position 56,148 of record NZ_JAXBVE010000031.1, on the reverse strand, counting down.
TCAGACACAAACTAATAGCAAAATCGAGCTCAATTTTGCCAAAGTATTACGGGCACTATTACGCCAAGATCCTGATGTCATTATGGTAGGAGAAATACGTGATGGCGAAACAGCCGAAATTTCAGTAAAAGCGGCACAAACAGGTCATTTGGTTCTTTCTACATTGCATACTAATTCAACCATAGATACATTATCGCGCCTACAAAATCTGGGTATTTCAGGTTATATGGCTGCTTCTTGTATCAAATTAATTATCGCCCAACGACTTGTCAGAAAATTATGTCTTCATTGCCGCAAGCAACAAACAGAAGAAACCGTTATTAATATTGAAAACAATTCTCTATTTATTAAACAATGGTTAGCAGTTGGTTGTGAGCATTGTTTCTCCGGTTATTATGGCCGAACGGCTATTTATGAATTTTTAGAAATAACTTATGATATTCAACAAATATTATCAGAACAGAATCCTAAAAATGTGCAAAAAACCATTATATCTCAAAGAAAAGACACTTTACTTTCATCCGGTATTTTATTAGTGGAACAAGGCATCACTACATTAGAAGAAATTTATCAAGTCACAGGTCAGGAATAGTAATGAAAATTCATTATCTTTATAATTGGCACGCAGTGAACAACAAAGGCGAAATATCAAAAGGGAAATCACTATGTGATAACAAGAAAGTTTTATATCAGCAGCTCATTCATTCTGGATTGCAACCTTATAATATAAAATGTGAAAAATTGATATTCTATCATCAACAACAAATTGCCTACCGTTTGAATTTCATTCGTCAATTGGCAACACTATTATCATCAGGAATGCCATTATTAAATTGCCTAAACATTCTTATTCGCGAATGTGGTCATCCATTATGGCACTGTGTATTATTAGATATTAGCAAGAAAATTACCCGTGGAGAATCATTTTCCTCCTCATTAAAAAATTATCCATTTCTATTCCCACCTTTATTTTGTCAACTTATTTCTGTTGGTGAATTAACCGGGCAATTAGAAGTCTGCTGTCAATTATTGGTTAAACAACAGGAGCAACAAGATAAGTTACAGAAGAAAATAGCAAAAGCACTGCGTTATCCTCTGATTATTACCATTGTTGCCAGCATCATTATTTTATTGATGCTTATTTTTGTTTTACCTGAATTTGAACATATTTATCATTCATTTGATGCACAACTTCCTCTGCTCACCCGCAGTTTATTAATCACTTCCAACTGGCTGATTCAATATGGTGGCTATGGTGTTATTGGATTAATTATACTACTTCTATTTTATCTACAATTACGTCAACGCCATACAATATGGATTACTCGTGAAAAAAATCTAATGTTACGTTTACCCGTCATTGCAAAATTAATTAGTTGTCAGCAATTAGGGCAACTTTTCCATATTCTGTTTATGACACAAAAAGCCGGCCTGACACTCACCGCAGGGTTAGACAGTGCTATTGCATCAATAAATCATCCGGTATTTCTGCAAGCGACTAAATTCTTACGAGCCCAAATTAATCAAGGGGTACCAATGAGCGAAACACTGAAACAACAATCTTGTTTTCCTGCTCTGTGTCAACAATTTGTCAGTGTTGGCGAAGAATCTGGCAATCTGGAACTGTTATTAGGAAATCTCGCTAATTGGTACCAACAACAAGCATTGGAGATTTCTGATAGTATGACACAGTTACTAGAACCAATACTTATAGTCATAATAGCGATTATTGTCGGTACGCTATTGCTCGCAATGTATTTACCCATTTTTCAGCTAGGTACGATACTCACCTAAAGTAAAAATGATTCCATAGCTTTGTCTCTAGGTCATCTGCCTCCTTTCAGTTACAATCCTGAAATATTATCAAGTAATATTAAGGGATAGGATGACTTATATTATTGCACTCACAGGTGGGATTGGCAGTGGTAAAACCACTATCGCCAATGCTTTTGCAACGCTTGGTGTCCCTCTTGTTGATGCAGATATTATTGCCAGAGAAGTCGTTGTTCCTGGAACGCCTGCTCTACAAGCCATCACAGAACACTTTGGTCATGACATATTGACACCCGATGGTAACCTTAACCGAGCACTGTTACGCCAGAAAATATTCACAAACAATCAAGAAAAACAGTGGGTTAATCAACTTCTTCACCCTCTAATACACCAAGAAACCCGACGGCAATTAGAACAGATAACAGCACCTTATGTTATTTGGGTTGTTCCATTATTAGTCGAAAATAATTTAAGGCATCTGGCAGATCGGATTTTAGTCGTTGACGTTTCACCTGAAATACAAATTAGCCGGGTAGCCACTCGTGATGGTATTAGCTACCAGCAAATTGAAAATATTTTGGCTGCCCAGGCATCCCGTAGCGAGAGACTGGCTTATGCCGATGACATTATCTCAAATCATGATAACGTACAGGCCATTACTCCTCGGGTTGCCGAACTACATCAACAATACTTAAGATTAGCTGAATCAGCCAGACAGGACAATCATGATGAGTGACACAACTTCTACAATCATTTTTGAACACCCACTGAATGAAAAAATGCGAGCATGGTTGAGAATTGAATCTTCCCTACAACAACTCACCAGTCAACGCCATTTAAACTCACTGGCAAGCAGCCTCGCCTTTTTCCGCACAGTGACTGAGTTACTTGAAGTGCTAGAACGAGGGGAAGTACGTTCAGAATTGCTAAAAGAATTAGAACGTCAACAGGCAAAATTAAAACAATGGGCTGAAATACCCGATGTTGATATAAATATCGTCAATAGTTTCAGATTAAAATTGAAAGAACGGGCTATTGCATTAAGTAAAGCACCACGATTGGGGCAATCCCTTAAAGAAGATAAAATTATCAGCCTGGTGCGCCAGCGTCTCAGTATTCCCAGTGGTTGTTGTGGTTTTGATCTACCCACCCTACATCTATGGCTTCACTTACCACAATCAGAAAGAGATAAAATGGTCGCATTCTGGATTGGCAGTTTGCTACCTCTCCAACAAGCCTTGGAAAGTATTTTAGAACTCATCCGCCAATCGGCTATTTTTCGTTCAGAAATCAGTAAAAACGGTTTCCATCAGAATACAGCAGAAGGCGCAGATTTACTCAGATTGCGTTTGCCATTAACACCTTTATTGTTTCCTCAAATTTCCGGTCATAAGACCCGCTTTGCTATCCGTTTTTTACCATTGGATAGTGAAAAAGGCTCCGTGCCTGCTCATTTACCATTTGAATTAGCATGCTGTTAATATTACGAACTAATTATCAGGAAAATTATTATGTCTGAATTACTCACGATTGAATGTCCAACATGTGGTAAGACTGTGGTTTGGGGAGAAATAAGCCCATATCGCCCATTTTGTAGTAAACGCTGTCAATTAATTGATTTAGGCCAGTGGGCAAATGAAGAGAAGCGGATACCAAACCAAAGTGAAAACTCCGATAGTGATGATTGGAGTGGACAAGCTGAGCAATAATAAATAGCCGCGTTATTAATAATGCGGCTATTAACAACTCAAGCGGTAAGTAATGCAACAATGCTACGATTAGCAGGCGGGAATTCATCAGCAATTAAATCTTTCTGTAATACCCACCGAGAAAGTTGCCCTTCTTTACCGAAAGGTTCATTTTCCCATTCATCCACCAAGAAGAAATACAGGGTAATCAACCTGTCAGGAAAATCATGTTCAACCGTTTTTACCCGCTCATAATGAGTCACTGTAATACCAATTTCTTCCTGTAACTCACGTATTAAAGCCTGTTCAGGCGTTTCTTCTTTCTCAACTTTCCCACCAGGGAATTCCCAGAAACCACCCATATGGGCATCAGCATGACGCTGAGTAATAAAAATTTCATGTTGCGTATTTCTGATAATCCCAGCGGCTATATGTAGGTGTTTCTTTTCCATATTACTCTTACTTCTTCGTCTATTCTTTTTGATTGCTCAACAACCAAATGCTATATCCAACGTTGCTCACTTAAAACTAAATTCACTTAAAACTAACAGTAAAAAGGCGGTTTCCCGCCTTTTCATCGTTACTGCAAGCGCCCGTGGCAATGCTTATATTTTTTACTCGATCCACAAGGACAAGGATCATTACGGCCTACTTTACGAGCTCCACTGGCAATCTGAGCTTCTGTTGTAGACATCAATGCGCCTTTTTCAACCTCATGGCTTAATTGCTGTTGCCTTGCCAAGCGTTCAGCTTCCGCCCGGCGCTGTTGCTCCAATGCCTCTACTTCTTCCGGCAATCTCACTTGGACTTTGCTCAATGTACTAATCACTTCATACTTCAGCGATTCCAGCATGCTTGCAAACATAGCGAAAGATTCACGTTTATATTCCTGTTTCGGATCTTTCTGAGCATAACCACGTAGATGGATACCCTGACGTAGGTAATCCATTGCTGCCAGATGCTCTTTCCACAACATATCCAGAGTCTGCAACATGATACCTTTTTCGAAATTACGCATCATTTCAATGCCAACAATCTCTTCTTTACGTTTATAGACTTCAACAGCCTGTTCAAGGATACGCTCACGCAACGTCTCTTCGTGTAACTCAGGCTCTTTATCCAACCACTCTTTGATCGGCAGCTCTAAATCGAAATCAGTCACTAAACGTTGCTGCAAACCTTCCACATCCCACATCTCTTCCAGAGATTGAGGGGGAATATAAGCATCGATGGTTACTTTAAATACATCTTCACGAATGCTACCAATGGTTTCACTAACATCACTCACATCCAGCAAATCGTTACGCTGAGCATAAATAGCACGGCGCTGATCGTTAGCAACATCATCGTACTCTAGCAATTGCTTGCGTATATCGAAGTTACGGCTCTCTACTTTACGTTGAGCATTGGCAATGGCTTTAGTTACCCACGGATGTTCAATCGCCTCACCCGGTTTCATACCCAGTTTACGCATCATGCTAGTGACACGATCAGAGGCAAAAATACGCATCAGTGAATCTTCCATTGATAAATAGAAACGGGATGATCCCGCATCCCCTTGACGCCCGGAACGCCCGCGTAACTGATTATCAATACGACGAGACTCATGACGCTCCGTACCAATAATATGCAAACCACCCGCAGACAGAACAATGTCATGACGTTCCTGCCATGCGGCTTTAATCTCTTCAATCTGAGCTTCTGTGGGCTCGGTCAATTTAGCAATTTCTGCCTGCCAACTACCGCCGAGCATAATATCTGTACCACGACCAGCCATGTTAGTCGCAATGGTTACCGCGCTCGCTTGACCCGCCTGAGCAATAATGTCCGCTTCCATTGCATGAAATTTGGCGTTAAGTACGTTGTGCTCGATACCCGCGTTAGTCAGTTCACGGGAAACCAGTTCAGATTTTTCAATAGAAATAGTTCCCACCAATACAGGCTGCCCCTTGCTGGTACGTTCGCGGATATCTTCAATGATAGCTTCAATTTTTTCAGCTTCGGTCATATAAACCAGATCTGGCAAATCATTACGGATCATTGGACGGTTTGTCGGAACCACAATGGTATCAAGCTTATAAATAGAGCTAAACTCAAACGCTTCTGTATCTGCCGTACCGGTCATACCCGCCAGTTTTTCATACAATCGGAAGTAGTTTTGGAAGGTAATTGAAGCTAGGGTTTGGTTTTCATTCTGAATTTCTACACCCTCTTTAGCTTCAACAGCCTGATGCAATCCATCAGACCAGCGACGCCCCTGCATAGTACGACCCGTATGCTCATCAACAATAATGACTTCACCATCTTTCACGATATAGTCAACATCACGGGTAAACAGCGCATGGGCACGTAGTGCGGCTGTAACATGGTGCATTAACATGATATTGGTTGGCGAATATAGGGACTCACCTTCTTCCATCAAGTTGGCTTCCGCCAGTAATTGTTCAATCAAAACTAAACCGCGTTCCGTCAAGTTAACCTGGCGGGATTTTTCGTCGACAGAAAAATGACCTTCTCCCTGGAAAGTCTCTGAATCATCTTTTTCCTGACGAATCAATTTAGGGATCAACTTATTGACTTTGATATAAAGCTCAGAACTATCTTCAGCAGGGCCAGAAATAATCAATGGCGTCCGTGCTTCGTCAATCAGAATGGAGTCAACTTCATCCACTAGCGCATAATGTAGCTTACGCTGAACACGCTCTTCTGGGCTAAATGCCATGTTGTCACGAAGATAGTCAAAGCCATATTCGTTGTTAGTACCATAGGTAATATCCGCAGCATATGCCTGGCGTTTAACGGGTGCCGGCATACCTGGCAGATTAATACCAACACTCAACCCCAGAAATTCAAACAATGGGCGGTTATTTTCGGCATCACGCTGCGCCAGATAATCATTCACAGTGACTACGTGAACACCACGCCCAGTTAATGCATTCAAATAAGCAGGCAAAGTCGCTGTCAGTGTTTTACCTTCACCAGTGCGCATCTCCGCAATACAACGTTCATTCAAAACCATCCCACCCAGTAACTGAACGTCGAAATGACGCATAGCAAACACGCGCTTACTTGCTTCACGTACTGTTGCAAATGCTTCAGGTAACAGATTTTCCAGCGATTCGCCTTTTTCCAAACGGGCACGGAATTCAGCTGTTTTACCCTTCAATTCATCATCAGACAATTTTTCAAACTCTGGCTCCATGCGGTTGATGACATCAACAACTTTACGCATACGACGCAGTGTACGGTCATTACGACTACCAAAAACCTTTGTTAATAATTTAATCAGCATAGTTAATTACATCTCAAATAAGGCCGTTATCTCGCAGCCAGCAAATAGTTATTTATTTCGAAAATTTGTAAAAAAACGAAGATTCAGAGGTAAGCAGTAGGACCTGCACGGATACCTTGGGCTTTAGCAATCCAAAACGTCGGAGTATAAGAAGATTGTGGTGCAACATTCAGGAGCGGTATATCTAAAACCGGTTCAGGTGGCTTAGGTTCCCGAATTAATAGTGTATTGAGGGTTTCCAGCACAAGCTGCTGAATGCTGGAAGAACTTAACCGGATACTTTGTTTTGCTGTTTCATCGCTCATAGGTTGCGTAACAGAAAAAGCAAAAGAAAGCTGTCTGATCACGTTACGTACAGCATGTTGTTGCCAGTAATTAACGCCATTGGCTGGCTGGTGTTGAACATTCTGCAATGAGAATAGATTATCAAAAGCCGATAAAGCCTGATTTTGCCAACTCTGGCTAGGCGAGGTATTAGCTTGTGAAATATTATCGGTAACACCCGCTAAAATGGTAGGAACGCCAATACTTGCCGCAACCACCCCTAATAACAGATGTGACCAAAAATAACGTCTGCCAAATTGTCGCCAAAGATTTAGAATACCCATTAATCCTTCATCATACTGGAGCTACTTTCACTATGCGCGATAGCCGCCCACAATCACTAGATGTTCTTTTTGAAGACGCCGCTGCCATTGAGAAAAGCCCGCTTCATGTTATCCAGCAACGTGCCGTCGCTTTGTTAAAACTTAACCGTGCCGTTGTCAGCTTGCTTCCCGCACCATTACATCCGTGGTGCCGGGTCGCTAATTATCGCAAACAAATTCTGGTACTGGAAGCAGGAAACGCCAGTTGGATGACCAGATTACGTTACGAGCTACCAATGCTGCTTTCTGCACTAAGAAGCGAAATTCTACCATCATTGTCATCTATCGACATCAGGATTAACCCATCACTCATGATTAAGCATAGCAATAGTGCGCGGAGCTTCGCAAAAACGATGGGCGATGATCATAAAACTTTACCGACACGTCAGTTAAGTCAAGAGAGTGCGAAAGAATTAATAACGCTAGCGAACCGTAGCCCAAAAAAGCTGAAGGAAAGATTAGAACGACTAGCTGCACTGGCCGGAGAGAGTGCCAGCACAGCTAAAACAACTAAGCGATAACGCTAAATAAATTTAAGTGTTAACGCTGAACAGTATTAACGCCGAGTAAAAAACATCAGCGAGAACAAAATTACTGATAACATAACTCACTGATATATTATTGAATTATTATCAGCATACTAGAGAGTTATGCCATTACAGTTGATGGAGCACGAAAAGCCAATGGCATTTCAGCTTCATCTTCGAAAGTAGTCAGCTCCCATGCACTTTCTTGCGCCAGAACTGCCTGCAATAGTTTATTGTTCAACGCATGACCAGATTTGAACGCAGTAAATGCACCAATGATGTTATAGCCACACATAAACAGATCACCAATTGCATCCAGCATTTTATGACGGACAAATTCGTCTTCAAAACGCAAGCCATCTTCATTAAGCACACGATAGTCATCAACAACAATCGCACAATCAAAGCTGCCACCTAAACACAACCCTTTAGATTGTAAGTACTCAATATCACGCATAAAGCCAAATGTACGTGCACGACTGATTTGACGAACAAACGCTTCTGCCGAGAAATCCAGACAGTAACGTTGAGTACTTGAATCAATCGCAGGGTGGTTGAAATCAATAGTGAAATCCAGACTGAAACCATTATAAGGTGTCATCACTGCCCACTTATCACCCTCCTCCACACGCACGGTTTCCTTAATACGCAGGAATTTTTTAGATGTGTTCAACTCTTCAATACCCGCATCCAGCAGCAGGAAAACAAACGGGCTGGCACTACCATCCATAATGGGAATTTCTGGCGCATCAACTTCGATAATAATATTATCGATACCCAACCCCGCAAGCGCTGCATTCAGGTGCTCAACCGTTGAGATTCGCACGTCATGCTCATTTACCAAGCAAGTACAGAGCATAGTATCACGCACGGATTTTGCATCTGCCGGAAAATCAACCGGTGGATTCAAGTCAGTGCGGCGATAGATGACCCCAGTGTTAGCCGGTGCTGGGCGCATTGTTAGCGTGACTTTTTTACCGGTATGTAAACCGACACCAGTCGCCTGAACAATACGTTTAAGTGTCCTTTGTTTGATCATCGTTTTATCTCGCAATGTTATCCATCCTGCCAACCACTATACACTATGATTGGCGGGCAAGTTTAGCACAAAAAGCGGAGAATCCAATTTTTTAGCTATTAATCGGCCTGTTTACGCAAAAATGCAGGAATATCCAAATAATCGGGCTCCTTGCTAGTTTGTACGCTTTGGTCATTCACCACTTTTGCTGCTGGTTTATTTTCTTCAGACAATGAAGACATACCGCCAGACATTTGCTGATGACGGTGTTCCATTACGCTTGACTGAGAAGATTTATTGGTAACCAACGTAATTTCAGGACGTTTATCCATACCAATACCCGTGGCAACCACCGTCACACGCAACTCATCATTCATGTCTGGATCCAGAGAGGTACCAATCACGACAGTTGCATTATCAGATGCAAATGCACGGATCGTGTTACCCACCGTTTCAAATTCATCCAAACGCAGATCAAAGCCAGCAGTAATGTTAACCAGAACACCACGAGCGCCTGACAAGTCGATATCTTCCAGCAATGGGCTGGATATCGCCATCTCAGCGGCTTCTTCCGCACGATCTTCACCCTGTGCAATACCGGAACCCATCATAGCGTAGCCCATTTCGGACATCACGGTACGCACATCAGCAAAGTCAACATTCATTAGACCTGGACGCGTGATCAGTTCAGCGATACCCTGAACCGCACCTTTCAAAACATCATTCGCTGCGCCGAAAGCGTCCAGTAGTGAAATACCGCGGCCAAGCACTTTTAACAGTTTGTCGTTAGGGATAGTAATCAATGAATCTACATGCTTAGACAATTCAGTGATCCCTTGTTCGGCAAACGCCATGCGCTTCTTACCTTCGAAATTGAAAGGCTTAGTCACCACAGCAACTGTCAGAACCCCAAGCTCTTTTGCAATTTCAGCTACTACAGGCGCTGCACCAGTACCGGTACCACCACCCATACCGGCAGCGATAAATACCATATCGGCACCATCAAGCGCGGTGCGCAATGCATCCCGATCTTCTTGAGCAGCAGTACGACCAACTTCCGGGTTTGCCCCAGCCCCCAAACCTTTAGTAATACCATTACCAATCTGGATAGTCTGGCCGACAGCAGTTTTACGCAATGCCTGAGCATCCGTATTTACTGCAAAGAATTCAACACCTTCGATGCGTTCACGCACCATGTGCTCAACAGCGTTACCGCCGCCACCGCCGACGCCGATGACTTTAATCACCGCGTCATTGGTTAATTCTATTGGTTCAAACATATAGTTTCTCTCCGCTTTGTGCCTTTATACCGAGACTAAAAAAAAGTTCAGCCTCTGTATAAAATTAAAACTCTTTTTTCAGCCAGCTACTGACTCTCTTAAACCAACGGCTCACTGAAACATGTTTTTCAATATCCGCATCACCATTAAGATGAGAGGCTTTTCCATAATGCAGCAGCCCTACCGCTGTTGAATAATAGGGTTGCTGCGCATAGTCCGTCAGACCAGTAATATTAAGAGGCTGGCCGATACGCACCTGAGCATGGAACACACGCTGAGCACATTCAGCCAAACCATCAATCTGAGCACCACCGCCAGTCAAGACAATACCCGCCGCCAGATGGTGTTTAACCCCCTGCTGGCGTAACTGTTCCTGCAATCGCAAGATTTCATCATTCACTAAATTCAGTAATTCGATGTAACGCGGCTCAATGACTTCAGCCAACGTCTGACGCTGTAAGCTACGTGGTGGGCGTCCACCGACACTAGGTACCTCCACACTTTCATCTTTGCTGACCAACGAACCTAGTGCACAACCGTGGCGTACTTTTATCGTTTCTGCATCGCTTGGTGGCGTGCCAAAGGCATAAGCAATATCACTGGTGACAACGTTACCGGCATAAGGAATAACTTTGGTATGACGCAGCGCTCCGCCGGTATACACCGCAATATCCATCGTCCCGCCGCCAATATCTACCACGCAAACGCCCAATTCACGCTCGTCTTCGGTCAAAACAGCATAGCTGGCAGCCAACCCGGAAAAAATAAGCTGGTCGACTTTCAAACCACAGCGTTCAACCGCTTTTGCAATATTCTTCGCCATATCATTATGACAGGTAATCAAGTGAACTTTCGCCTGCATACGCACACCGGAAAGCCCCACCGGATTTTTAATGCCTTCCTGATAATCGATAGCATATTCTTGCGGAATAACATGCAGTATTCGGTATTCATCACGTACACGAACTGATTTGGCAGTATGAACAACATTGTCTACATCTTCCTGAGTAACTTCCTCTTCGGAAATAGGAACCATCCCGATTTCATTCTGACAACTAATATGTTTTCCAGATAACGCCAGATAAACAGAGGAAATTTGACAATCAGCCATCAATTCAGCCTGATCGATAGCTCGCTGTACACATTTAACCACCGACTCCAAGTCGTTGACACCGCCTTTATCCATACCGCGGGATGGACAGCTTCCCACCCCGATAATATTAACCATACCATCGGGCAGAATTTCACCAACAAGGGCAGATACCTTTGCTGTGCCAATCTCTAGGCCAACTACTAATTTTCTGTCCGTCGATTTGATCATCGTTGTTCTGCCTGCCTCATATAATTATTGCCAGTAATTGTTTATTGCCCTTTGACCGGAGCATTAGGATCACCAATGAGTAAAGGTGCCCAACCTACCGCGGCACCACTGTCATAACGCAAATCCACGTAATCTACCCTTTTCTCTGTGTTCTGCTGTAACAGCGGATAAAGCTCGATAAAACGTTTAATACGGCCTGTTGTATCCATTCTTCCCAGCTTTAGCTGGATATCATTATCCAGCATCAGTTGCCAGGAACGACGCGCAGTCATTGCCGCCGCTTTTAATTTCAGTTTATTGGCAGCGAGAAGTTTAGCCATGGCTCGGTAACCATCAAGTACTTCTTTTTCACTGCCTTGTGGGCCATAAAGCATCGGGAAATACCCTTTAGCTCCCCATTCAGCCGGAATGCTGAATACCTGACCTTCGGCATTCAGCATCTGTGTGTCATTCCAGCGCACATAAGGAACATATTCTACCAGATGAATTCTCAGTTCATCAGGCCACTGTTTACGGACAGTGACTTGCCTTATCCACGGCATCCGTTCAATTTGTTGCTGAATGATATTCACATCCTGAGTCATGAAAGTTCCCGGTTGCCCTAATGACAAAATTGCCTGCCGGATATCATCGTTGGTAGTGTAGTGACGCTCACCCGTTACCACCAGTTTTGAAATAGGCAATCTATTAGCATCTTTCATCCAGTTAAGGACGGCCAAACCTCCCCAAAGAATGGTCCCAAGCACCATCAGGAAGAAGATAAGCCCTGCCAGGTAAGAGCCGTTACTAGGACGGGAACTGCTATTTTCATTATCCCGCCCCCTCACTTTCAGGGCCGCTTGAGACATATCAATCAGCCAACTCCAAAATCTTTACCACCAACTGTGAAAAACTTAATCCAGCCTGACGCGCAGCCATCGGTACCAAGCTGTGACCGGTCATCCCCGGAGAGGTATTCACTTCCAACAGATAAAAATCACCATCAGTATCCATCATGACATCAACTCGCCCCCAACCACTGCATCCAACTGACTGATAAGCTTTAAGCGCCAGTTCTGTCAACTGCTGCTCTTTTTCATCACTTAAGCCACTTGGACAAAAATATTGCGTTTCTTCAGACCAATATTTTGCATCATAGTCATAAAAAACAGCAGCGGGTTGAATACGAATAGAAGGTAAAGCCGTATCACCAAGGATGGCTACTGTGTATTCCGGGCCGTACAACCATTTTTCTACCAGCAAGTCAACGTCATAACGAAACGCTGCCTCTAATGCGCCACGCAACTCTGAAATCTCATTAACCTTAGTCATACCAACACTGGAACCTTCCAGACTTGGCTTAACAATTAATGGCAAACCTAAATCTGCTACATATTCTTGGAGTTGAGAATCCGTCAATCGTTCAAATTGCTGAGAATTAATTGAAACATATGGCGAAACAGTCAACCCAATTCCCTGCCATACCTGTTTTGTACGCAATTTATCCATTGACAGTGCAGAGGCCATCACGCCACTGCCGGTATAGGGTAACTGCAAAAATTCCAATACCCCTTGCAAAGTACCGTCTTCCCCACCACGCCCATGAAGCGCGATAAAGACTTTCTCAAATCCGGCCTCTTTAAGTTGAGTCACAGGAAAATCTTTTGTATCAACTGGATGTGCATCAATACCCGCTTCTCTCAATCCAGCCAACACGGCTTGTCCCGATAACAGCGAAACTTCACGCTCAGCGGAAGTTCCCCCCAACAGTACCGCGACTTTCTCAGCCATTGCGTTTTTCCTCATTCAAAGATGGCTGTAATTTTGTTTCAGCCAGATTACGCGCTATTTTGCCTATATTGCCGGCCCCTTGAACCAGAATTAAATCATGACCATCCAGCACCTGTGCCAACGCAGTGGTCACCTTTGCCGGATCAGAGACCAAAATCGGATCTAACTTACCGCGGCTACGGATAGTACGGCACAACGAACGACTATCAGCCCCCGGAATAACCACTTCACCCGCAGAGTAAACATCCAACATCAGCAATATATCTACCTGATTCAATACATTGGCAAAGTCATCGTACAAATCACGGGTTCGGGTATAACGATGAGGTTGAAATATCATCACAATCCGTTTATCCGGCCAGCCAGCACGAGCGGCTTTAATAGTTGCATCCACTTCCGTTGGATGATGACCATAATCATCAACCAACATTGCACTGCCCCCTTTGCCGTTAACATGTTCCAGAGGAAAATTCCCCAAAAAATCAAAACGGCGCCCGGTTCCCTGAAAACCTGCCAACGCAGCCAAAATATCACTGCCAGAAATCCCTTCCTCCGTCGCAACAGCCACTGCCGCCGCCGCATTCAGCGCATTATGGCGACCCGGTGCATTCAGTACGACTTTCAGATCCGCCATATCTTGACGACTAACAGTAAAATATCCCTGAGCACCTTTTTGCTGATAATGGGTAATACGGACATCGGCTTCTTCACTAAAACCATACGTCGTGATATAGCGCCCAACACGAGGAATTAACTCTTTGACAACCGGATCATCAATACACATCACTGCACGCCCGTAAAAAGGTAAGTTGTGCAAGAAGTTGATAAACGTCTGTTTCAAGTTTTCGAAGTCACCATGATAGGTATCCATATGGTCTGCTTCGATATTCGTAATGACCGCCACCATCGGCTGCAAATGCAAGAAAGAAGCATCACTTTCGTCAGCTTCCGCAATTAAATAACGGCTACTGCCAAGACGAGCATGCGTTCCTGCCGCTTTAACTAAACCACCATTAACAAACGTGGGATCTAAACCAGCCTGTGCATAGATGCTAGAAATCATCGCCGTTGTAGTTGTTTTGCCGTGAGTCCCGGCTATAGCAATACCATGACGGTAGCGCATCAGTTCTGCCAACATCTCCGCTCTGCGAATAACCGGAATTCGGGCCTCACGAGCTGCAACAATTTCCGGGTTATCCGCCTGAATTGCGCTTGAAGCCACAACAACACTGGCATCCAGTATATTTTCAGGACGATGGTTAAAATAAATCTGAGCGCCCAATTTAGTCAGTTGCCGAGTTACCGGGTTTGGCGCCAAATCAGATCCACTAATCTGATAACCTTCATTAGCCAACACTTCGGCGATCCCCCCCATGCCAGCACCACCGATGCCAACAAAGTGGATATGCCTGACTTTTCTCATCTCAGGCACGAAAGCTCTTAATTTCGCCAGTTGTTGTGTATTCACGTTTTCTTCTTCACTATATATGTTTGCTTCACCGCCCCTTTTAAGGCGGTGTAAATCATTTTTTTGCCGCATCGATTAATGCCGCCGATACTCTCTCAGTTGCATCAACAATTGCTGCTGAACGGGCTTTTTCCGCCATTTCCAGCAATTGTGGCCGTTGCCACTGAGTTAACAATTCGATTACTGCATCAACCGTAAATTGGGGTTGTTCCAGTATTTTTGCAGCGCCAACTTTTTCTAGAGGTAACGCATTCCAGTATTGCTGACGATCTTTATGCTGAAATGGCACAAAAATCCCAGGTAATCCCGCCGCTGACACTTCACTCACCGTCAACGCGCCAGAACGACAAATCACCACATCAGCCCAAGCATAAGCTTGTGCCATATCGTCAATAAATTCAGTAATCTTATGTTCGCATTTAACTGAATTATCATAGGCATTCTGCACACTTTCTTTAGCCCCTTTGCCTGTCTGATGCCAAAGAGTCATTTTATCACCCATACGGGCAGCAATTTCAGGCATTGTCTGGTTAAGAATTCTCGCCCCCTGACTGCCGCCAACAACCAGAACCCGAATCGGACCTTCACGCCCTGTCAAACGTTGTTTAGGTATAGGCAGTGCCAACACATCTTCACGGACAGGGTTACCAACAACGGGCGCTTTTGGAAATGCGCCGGGAAATGCTTGTAAAACAGTCGTAGCGATTTTAGCCAGCCACCGGTTTGTCAGCCCGGCAATACCATTCTGCTCATGCAACACAACCGGAATACCGCACATCCATGCAGCAATACCACCGGGACCAGAAACATATCCCCCCATGCCAAGTACAACATCTGGCTGATAGCGACGTATAATCGCCTTTGCCTGACGGATTGCCTTGAAAATTCGGATCGGGGCAGCTAACAATGCTTTGATCCCTTTACCTCGCAGACCAGAAATCTGAATAAATTCAATGTCAATGCCATGTTTCGGTACTAAATCGGCTTCCATACGATCCGCTGTTCCCAACCAGAGAACATCCCAGCCCTGGTCTTTTAAATGATGAGCTACAGCCAACCCTGGGAAGACATGTCCTCCAGTTCCACCTGCCATCACCATCAAACGCCGGGTTTTGCCACTCATCGGGGGCTCCTTACAAACGCCTGAGCTTTTGCCAAGCGTGTTTCAAAATCAATTCTTAATAGCAATACGATAGCTGTCGACATAATCAGCAAACTTGAACCACCGTAACTAATCAAAGGTAAAGTCAGACCTTTAGTCGGTAACATACCTGCGGCGGCCCCAACGTTAACCAGAGCCTGGAAACTGAACCAGATACCTACCGAACAAGCCAGAAAGCCCGAAAAACGCTGATCCATCTGTAATGCGCGACGACCTATCGTCATTGCGCGAAAAGCGACGAAGAATATCATTAACAACACCAAAACCACACCTACGTAACCTAATTCTTCTGCCAAAACAGAGAAAATAAAGTCAGTATGTGCTTCCGGCAGGTATTCCAGTTTCTGTACTGAATTTCCTAGCCCTTGTCCTAAAAATTCCCCACGACCAAAAGCCATCAAAGATTGCGTTAATTGATAACCCTTGCCATATGGATCTTCCCAAGGGTCCAGAAAGGAAGTTACACGGCGTATACGGTAAGGTTCAGCAATGATTAACAGAACCACCGCGAACACCCCCGAACCAATAATCGCGAGAAACTGCCATAACTTTGCCCCGGCCAGAAATAACATTGCCAACGTTGTTACAAACAGTACAACCACCGTTCCCAAGTCAGGTTGAGCCAGAAGCAACACCGCTAACACGACCATCACGCCCATTGGCTTACAAAATCCCCAAAAGTTATTCCGCACTTCCTCTACTTTGCGCACCAAATAACTGGCGAGATAGCAAAATAGAGAAAGTTTCGATAACTCAGCAGGTTGAATTCTCAAAGGCCCAATGGCAATCCAACGCGATGCTCCATTGACTGAATTTCCCACGACCAGAACAACCAGCAACAAAATAACGGAAATAAGCAGCATCAGGTTGCTATAACGTTGCCAGAAATCCATCGGGACACGCAGTGTGATCAATGACACCCCGAAAGCCAGCAAGAGATAAATCGCATCACGCTTAGCAAACAGAAACGGATCTTCTGCAAGACGTTGCCCAACCGGCATTGATGCTGATGTCACCATAACAAAGCCGATAATTCCCAATCCGAGTGTCAGCCAAACCAGTGTGCGATCATACAACACCATATTGGTGGCATCAGTTTCACGGCCACCAATAACCCAGTCTTTTAATCTACTGAATCCCGGAATAGACATCAGCCCAACTCCTCTGCCAAACGAGTAAACTCATGACCACGCTGTTCAAAATTACGGAACTGATCAAGGCTTGCACAAGCAGGAGATAACAGCACCATGTCACCAGCCACCAGCCGCGGAGCAATATCACGTATCGCCTGTTCCATAGTTTCAGTCAATGTCGCTATTTCCGGGCGTAGTTGCGCCAACTGTTCTCCATCCCGACCAAAGCAGTGGAGCTGAACTTTATTCCCGCTCAGGAAAGGTTTAAGCGGAGAAAAGTCTGCCGACTTACCATCACCACCTAACAGTAAATAGAGCGTGCCCTCTAGGTTCAGACCATCGAGCGCCGCTACCGTACTGCCAACATTGGTCGCCTTAGAATCGTTAATCCAACGCACCCCGTTGTTCAGACGAACAAGCTGGAAACGATGATCAAGCCCCGGATAAACCGTCAATGTTGTCAAACTGGCTTCACGAGGAATACCCACCACATCAGCTAAAGCCAATGCAACCAACCCATTGACGTGGTTATGCCGTCCAGTCAGCTTAATTTCATTTGTCGCCAACAGTGATTGGTTGTGAACTTTCAAACAGGCATTTTCACTATCAAGCTGGTAGTCACCACAATCGACACCAAAGCTAACACAACGGCTATCCATACCCATTTCAGGCAGTGTCAGGGGATCTTGAGCATTCACAATGCATCTTTTCGCCTGATGATAAATTCTCAATTTAGCCGCCCGGTACTGAGATACGCCCTGAGGGTAGCGATCCATATGGTCCTCAGTCACATTAAGCACAGCGGCGGCTGTTGCGTTCAGGCTATATGTAGTTTCCAACTGGAAACTGGAGAGCTCCAAGACATAAAGCTGACAAGATTTCTTCAACAATTCTAATGCAGGTAGGCCAATATTACCGCCAACACCCACCTGCCAATTAGCCGCTTTCGCCATTTCACCGACAAGACTGGTAACGGTACTTTTACCATTAGAGCCCGTAATGGCGACTATCGGGGCTATTGCTTCACGGCAAAACAACTCGATATCACCAACAATTTCAATACCTGCATTAGCCGCAGCCTGCAATTCCGCCGTTGCCAAGGCAACGCCCGGGCTTACAACAATCAAGTCAGCATCCATCAACCAGTCAGCATTCAGGGTTCCACTGTGACACTCAACACCATCGGGCAGTTTATCCTTGCCGGGTGGTGCCGCACGAGTATCCATCACTCGCGGGATCACGCCTCGTGCCATAAAAAAGTCAACACAGGAGAGACCCGTCAGCCCCAACCCGATAACGACGACTTTTTTACCCAAATAATCCGCCATGATTAACGTACCTTCAATGTTGCCAAGCCAATCAGCACTAGCATCAGAGAAATAATCCAAAAACGCACAATAACACGCGGTTCTGGCCAGCCTTTCAATTCATAATGATGGTGAATAGGTGCCATACGGAAAATACGCTGCCCGCGCAGTTTAAAAGAACCCACCTGTAAAATAACTGACAGGGTTTCCACCACAAATACACCGCCCATAATCACCAGTAGAAACTCTTGGCGTAGCAATACCGCAATCGTCCCCAGTGCACCGCCTAATGCCAAAGAGCCCACATCCCCCATGAAAACCTGAGCCGGGTAAGTGTTGAACCACAAGAAACCGAGTCCTGCGCCAACAATCGCAGTACAGACGATAACCAGTTCACCAGCATGGCTCAGATAAGGGATATGCAGATAGTTAGCAAAATTGACATTACCTGTCGCCCATGCCACCAAAGCAAAACCTGCTGCAACAAAAACGGTTGGCATAATTGCCAAACCATCCAATCCGTCGGTCAAATTCACTGCATTACTGGTTCCGACAATCACAAAGTAGGTCAACAGAATGTAAAGTACACCCAGTTGCGGCATCACATCTTTAAAGAATGGCACGACCAATTGCGTTGCAGGAGTATCTTTACCGACGCTGTACATTGCAAACGCCACCCCTAATGCCAGGACGGACTGCCAGAAATACTTCCAACGGGCAATCAACCCCTTAGTATCTTTGCGCACGACTTTGCGGTAATCATCCACGAAACCAACAATGCCGTAACCAATCAGCACAATCAGCACGCACCAAACATAGGGGTTATTCAAGCGCACCCACAACAATGTAGAAATCGTAATTGAAAGCAAGATCAGCAAACCACCCATCGTCGGCGTACCACGTTTGCTAAAGTGAGATTCCGGCCCATCGTTGCGAACAACCTGCCCAATTTGTAATTTTTGCAGGAAGGCGATCATGCGCGGCCCCATCCACAATGCGATAGCCAAAGCAGTCAGCAGGCTGACGATAGCCCTAAACGTCAAGTAAGAAAAGACGTTAAAGCCGGAGTGATATTTGACCAAATATTCGGCCAGCCAAACTAACATGTGAAGCTCTCCTGTAATGCGTGGACAACATCTTCCATCGTGGTATTGCGTGAACCTTTAACTAACACTGAAATGACCTTGTGTTGTCGTAATAGTGGAACCAATGTTGCAATCAATGCGGCTTTATCCGCAAAATGCTGACCACAACCGCTCGCTTCACTAACATGAATACTTAATTTACCGACACTGAACACACTATCGATACCGCAAGAAGCTGCGGTTTCACCAATCTGACGATGGTAATCTGCTGACTGTTCACCCAATGCCCCTATATCGCCAACAACCATCACTCGGTAACCCGGCATCTGTGATAACACTTGAACCGCAACGGTCATTGAACCAACATTGGCGTTATACGTGTCATCAAGCAGCAATTTTCCTTCTGCCAGATTGATTGGAAACAACCGCCCCGGTACCGCTTTCAGCTCCGACAAGCCCAGACGAATATCTCGCAGGGTTGCACCAACAGAGATTGCCAACGCACTGGCCGCTAACGCATTGGCGACATTGTGTTTCCCAGGCAACGGCAAGTTGATTTCTATGCTGCCAATAGGCGTGTGCAGACAAAAATCCGTCGTCAGTTGTTTAACCTGAATATCCGTAGCGTAAAAATCAGCGCCTGATGCTTGTTGCATGGAAAAACGCTGTACGGTTTTGTCACCAATAACCTGTTGCCAGTGAGTCCAATCATTGCTTTCCAGATTGATAATCGCCGTACCTTTTTCTGGAAGGCCAGTAAAAATCTCGCCCTTAGCTTTTGCAATACTCACAAGAGAACCAAAATCCGCTAAATGCGCAGCAAACAGATTATTGACTAATGCCGTTTCCGGCCGAGCCATTTCTGCGGTATAGGCAATTTCACCAACATGGCTTGCCCCTAATTCAACCACAGCGAATTCATGTTGTTCTGTCAGTCTGAACAATGTCAGCGGCACACCGATATCATTATTCAGGTTACCTGCGGTATAGAGCGTGTTGCCACATTGGCGCAAAATCGCTGCGGTCATCTCTTTTACCGATGTTTTGCCGGACGAACCCGTCAACGCAACAACACGGGCATTACTCTGCTGGCGAACCCAACTCGCTAATTTACCCATTGCTAAACGCGTATCTTTAACCACGACCTGTGGAAAGTTAATATCCAATACGCGGCTGACGAGCAAAGCACCAGCACCGGCTTTTACTGCATCAGCAAAAAAATCATGCGCATCAAAGCGCTCACCTTTCAAGGCAATAAACAGACTGCCATTGCCAACCCGACGGCTGTCAGTAGTCACATCACTGATACAAATATTTGCAGCCTGTTGTTCAGTCACCTGATTCAATACGCCATCTGTTACTTGTGCTAGTTGTTGCAAAGTGAGGGAAATCATGAAATTACCCCCAGTAACCGAGCAACAGTTAACCGATCCGAGTAATCCAAGCGGCGATGGCCGACCAATTGATAATCTTCATGGCCTTTACCCGCTATCAATACAACATCATCTGCTTTTGCCTGCATAATAGCGTTGGTTACCGCTTCAACACGGCCATGAATCGCTATCGCTCTCCCCGGATCAAGCAAACCCGTCAGAATATCAGCAATAATCGCCGGTGGTTCTTCATTGCGCGGATTATCATCAGTAACAATCACATAATCGGCCCACTGCTCTGCAACGCCCCCCATCAATGGACGTTTACCTTTATCACGATCACCACCACAACCAAAAACACACCAAAGCTTACCTTGACAATGCAAACGTGCAGCCATCAAAGCTTTTTCCAACGCATCAGGTGTGTGAGCATAATCAACAACAACAATGGGTTTGCCTGGTGCAGTGAATACTTCCATTCGTCCACAAACAGGTTCCAGACAGGAAGCTGTTTCAAGCAGTTTTTCCAATGGATAATCCAGAGCTAATAGGGTGGAAAGTGCCAACAACAGGTTGCTAACATTAAATGCCCCCATTAGGGAACTATCAATTGTACCGCCCCCCCAACTAGACTCGAAGGTGATAGATACCCCTTTATCGTGATACTTTATTTCACGCGCTGCCAACCAACGGCCCTGCCAATTTTCCGGCAGACGGTTTTCCATCGTTACAGCAACCGCTTGTGGTAAACGGGATAACCATTTCAATCCAATCTCATCATCAGCATTAATAATTTGTTGCTTCACATTATGAGTGGAAAATAGCAGCCATTTAGCGGCTTCGTAGTGTTCCATATCACCATGATAATCAAGATGGTCACGGCTCAAATTGGTAAACACTGCCGCCTCAAACGGCAACGCAGCCACACGCCCCTGAACCAGTCCATGAGAAGAGACTTCCATTGCCGCAAAAGTCGCCTCTTGCCGAACAAGTTGTTGCAAATCCAGTTGGATATCAACAGCAGAGCCTGTGGTATTTTCACTTGGCGCCACACGCCCCAGTAAACCATTGCCAACCGTTCCCATCACGGCACTGGTTTCCCCTAACCCGTGGCTCCACTGCGCAAGTAATTGAGTAGTGGTTGTTTTACCATTGGTTCCGGTTACACCAATCAAGTGCAATTTATCACCGGGGTGACAATAAAACTCACCAGCTAACTGTGACAACTTATTATTCAAATCGTTCACATAAACAACCGGAACACCATGCATAATTTGTACGGTTCCGTTATCAACCTCGCCTTGGGCTTCTGCAATAACCGCCGCAACCCCTTGTGCGATGGCTTGAGGAATGTAGTGTCGACCATCTGTCTGGTGCCCTTTAATAGCAACAAACAGATCTCCGGCAGACGATTTACGGCTGTCCAATGTCATTTCGCGTAACTCACGCACTGGGGCGTCAATACCCAACGGCGCGAGTAAATCGCGTAGATTACGATCTGCCACCTGTATCCTCTTTCTTATTAATCACAAATTCGTTTTTATCACCTGCCGCCAAAGCATCTGGCTCCACATTCATGATGCGTAGAACGCCCCCCATAATGGCACCAAATACCGGCGCAGAAACCACACCGCCGTAATACTTACCTGTCAGTGGATCATTAATGATCACAACCAGTGCAAATCTTGGATTACTTGCAGGGGCAACACCTGCGGCGTAAGAGATATATCGACTAGCATATTTGCCATCCGGCCCAACTTTCTTAGCTGTACCCGTCTTGATTGCAATCCGATAACCTTTTATCGCAGCTCGCACTCCGCCGCCGCCGGGCAGAGCCACACTTTCCATCATATGAACGACTGTTCGCATAATAGGCTCAGGAAATACTCTTGTGCCTGGCACAGGTGGATCAACTTTGGTAATTGACAGAGGACGATAAATACCCAAGCTACCAATCGTTGCATAGACCCGCGCTAACTGTAATGGTGTTACCATCAGCCCATAACCGTAAGAAAAGGTCGCTCTATCAAGATCTGACCACCGTTGTTTTCCTGTTGGATATAAGCCACTGCTTTCTCCAACCAACCCCAGATTGGTCGCCTTTCCTAACCCAAAACGTGAATAAACATCCACCAATTCTGTCGCGGGCATCGCCAACGCTAGCTTAGAAACACCGACGTTACTCGATTTTTGTAAAATACCAGTGATAGATAATTCTGGATAACGGGATACGTCTCTGATTTCCTTACCGCTTATCCTATAAGGTACTGTATTAATAACAGTATTTTCTTTGATGATACCATCATTCAGCGCAGCCATTACCACCATCGGCTTAACAGTGGAACCTGGCTCGAAAATATCGGTGATAGCCCGGTTACGCATGACTTCTTTTGGCGTATTGATGCGATTATTTGGGTTATAAGATGGGCTGTTTGCCATTGCCAGCACTTCTCCGGTATTAACATCCACCAACACCGCTGTACCGGATTCTGCTTTGTTAAAGGCCACCGCATTGGTTAATTCGCGGTAAACCAGCGCCTGTAAACGTTCATCAATACTCAATACCAGATTGTGGGCCGCCAGACTATCAACAGATGAGATATCTTCGATGACACGACCAAAG
This sequence comes from Photorhabdus africana, assembly GCF_035181445.1. Taxonomy (NCBI): domain Bacteria; kingdom Pseudomonadati; phylum Pseudomonadota; class Gammaproteobacteria; order Enterobacterales; family Morganellaceae; genus Photorhabdus; species Photorhabdus africana. The sequence continues at coordinate 32,681 of NZ_JAXBVE010000031.1, read as the reverse complement.
CGATCTTTACGTACAGTCCGCTCACCCGGTTGACCTGTCAACCAACGATCAAAACTTTTCTCTACGCCTTCAATACCCTGACCATCAACGTTGGTCACGCCAATAATATGTGCCGTTACCTGACCTGACGGGTAATAACGCCGGGATTCCTGACGTAAATAAATCCCCGGCAATTTCAGTTTATGAATGTAATCGCCAACCGATGGGTTAACCTGACGCGCTAAATAAACAAAACGGCCTTTTGGATTAGCGCTAACTTTGTCGTTAAGTTGTTCAAGAGGTAAATTAATGGCATCAGATAAAGCTTTCCAGCGGGTATCATCCGTAATACCCCCTTTTTCAAATACCTCTTTCGGATCTGCCCAAACAGCATTGACTGGAACGCTGACAGCCAGAGGTCGCCCCATTCGGTCACTGATCATACCGCGAGCGGTAGGGATTGATTGCACGCGCAGGGAACGTAAATCACCTTCTTTAACCAGTTGATCCGGATTGATGACCTGCAAATAAGTCACTCTCAGCAATAAGGCAATTAAAGCTACGGCAATCCCCCCGCATAACAAAGCAAAACGCCAGCTAACAAAACTGGCTTTATCTTCTTGCCTTTTTAACTTCACGGAGCGTACTGCTTTCATCTCTTACCTTTTTAATAATTAAATTAACTCACTGTGAAACAACAATGTTTTCCTGAGCAGGATTAACATGCTGCATATGCATTTTTTCAACAGCTATCCGCTCAACCCGGCTGTGATCACCCAAGGCATTTTCTTCGAGGATCAAATTGCGCCACTCGATATCTAATGCATCACGTTCCACCACCAGATGTTCTCTTTCAGCCGTCAACAAGCGGGTTTCATGTGCAGTGGTTACAACAACTATGGCCGAAACCAATACAACGACTAGAAGAATTAACGGTATCTTGGCATTCTTAAGCAAATCGCTGCCGATAATACCGGTTAATCCGTGACGTTCACCTGCCATTATTCACTAACTTTTTCAGCAAAACGCAAAACAGAACTACGAGCCCGAGGGTTATCAGCCACTTCTTCCTCTGAAGGTTTCATCTTGCTAATCGATTTCAAGCTACGCCCACCCCGTGCTTTCAATTGCTCTTCTGTGAGTGGCAATCCTGCCGGTACTTGTGGCCCTCGACTATTCTGACGAATAAATCGTTTAACAATACGATCTTCCAGCGAATGGAAACTAATCACTGAAAGTCTCCCCTGCGGTGCTAGCACTTGTAATGCGCCCTCCAGCGCCTGCTCAATCTCTTCCAGCTCACTATTGATATAGATCCTAATAGCCTGGAAGCTCCTGGTTGCTGGATGCTTATATTTTTCTTTTACCGGGCTGGCCTGAGCAATCAAATCGGCTAGCGCTTTTGTTCGGGTAATTGGCTCTTCCTGATTGCGTGCCACAATTGCTCTGGCAATGCGTTTGGCGAAACGCTCTTCACCAAATGTTTTCAATACCCAAGCAATATCATCTGCTGTTGCGTTCATCAGCCATTCTGCTGCTGACTGCCCGCGAGTCGGGTCCATCCGCATATCTAGCGGCCCATCACGCATAAAAGAAAAACCGCGTTCCGGATCATCCAACTGAGGCGAAGAAACACCTAAATCCAGCAATACACCATCAATTTTACCGATTAGCCCGGCTTTTTCTGTATAGTGAGCCAATTTAGAAAATGGCCCATGTACAATTGAAAAACGTGGATCTGTGATCGCTTTCGCCACTTCAATCGCCTGAGGATCTCGATCAATGGCAATTAAGCGACCTGCTGTCCCCAATTGCGACAAAATCAGACGTGAATGCCCTCCACGGCCAAATGTGCCATCAATATAGATGCCATTTTCACGAATATTCAGTCCGTTGACTGCTTCATCCAACAATACGCTGGTATGTTTAAAATGACTATTTGCCATATTTATAGTGATAATTCCTGTAGCCGTACTGATAAAGGTTCCTGTGTGGATTGCTCAGCCGCAATATCATCTTTAACCTGTTGATACCAAGCCTGTTCATCCCACAGTTCAAATTTGTTGAACTGACCAACCAGCATGACCTCTTTAACTAGCCCTGCATGCTGACGCAATGTATTAGCTAACAAAAGACGTCCTGCACTATCCATCTGGCATTCACTGGCATGACCTAAAAGCAAACGTTGCACCCGACGCTCCGCCGGATTCATGCTGGATAAGCGAGAAAGTTTTTCTTCAATAATTTCCCATTCAGATAATGTATAAAGCAACAAGCACGGTTGATGAAGGTCAATGGTACAAACCATTTGCCCTTGTGATTCCTCATTTAGCATAGCCCGGTATCGGGTAGGTACGGTGAGCCGCCCCTTGCTATCGAGATTTATCTGCGTTGCTCCACGAAACATCACGAAACATCCTCAGGTCGCCCTGGTGATCAAAAATTACCACTTTATCCCACTAATCCCCACAATAAGGAGTTTACGGATGGGACGAAAACCTTGTCAAGCCAGAGCAGATGCGCTTTAGCTATATTTGATGGCAGGATTTTGGCTGTTGGGAGGCATAATTATTAAATTTAGCAATATCAATAATAATTAACACCATGATAATTATGAATAATTTTACAAGCACAGGGAGAATAAATGTTTACGGCAAAATAATAAAAAAATAGTTGTGTGATTAATTTATTTACATAATTTACATTTCATTACTATTTAACCATTGTACACAAATATTTATCATTTCATTTGATGCATTCAACATTAAAACTAACTAGCACCAAAAACACCTCAAGATAAATATTATTAAAATCAATTTAATATATAAAAAACAGTAAAAGACAGGGGTAAATAGACAAATCTCAAACTGAAATAAGCACTGTTCCACGCTCTTCTTGCTACTGAATAATTTATGTATGAATAAAATTGCTATTTGATCACAGTGACTGCTCCCCGCCCGCACTGGGCAAGAAGGGTTTACGACGGTTTTTGCTAAAACACTCAACGTAAGGACTGCTCGAAAGTTGCCCTTACACACTTTTTTTAAGACAAATCTGACAACCAAAACCCCCCATCAGAAAATTAATGAGGGGTTTTTATCATATTTTTCGACTCAGGCTTCCTCGCCGACATAAGTCACGATGTATCCGTGTGATACCTGGCCCTGGCTTCTGCTTTTCATCTAGACTTGCTAACACCAGTTCCAATACCCGTTCAGCAATTTCACGATGACGCTGCGCTACAGAAAGCACTGGACATTCAAGGAAATCCAATAATTCATGATCACCAAAAGTCGCAATAACCAATTGATTTGGTAAACGGCCGCTGTGTTTAAGCGTAACATCCATGACGCCCTGTAACAGGGCAAAAGAGGTGGTGAACAACGCTTGTGGCATTGAATGAGTTTCTAACCATTTGGTGAACACTTCAGCCGCCGCATCACGCTCATAGCTATTTGAGTAAAGATACATCACTTTACGAGGATCATCTTTCCATGCTTCACGGAACCCCTGTTCACGCAGAAAACTGACTGATAATTCAGGTAATGCACCGAGATAAAGCACAGATTCAGCAGGGAATTGACGAAATTCTTGTGCCAACATCTTTGCATCTACAAAATCATCACCCACTACGCTGATAAAATGTTCATTTTCGAGTGCCCGATCGAGAGCAATAATAGGCAAAGAACGATTTGCCCAGCGTTGATAAAAAGGATGCTCCGGTGGTAATGCGGTAGAAACAATAATTGCATCCACCTGACGTTGTAACAGGTGTTCAACACAACGCATTTCATTCTCAGGTTGGTCTTCCGAACAGGCTATCAATAACTGATAGCCACGCTGACGAGCCTGACGTTCCAAATAATTAGCAATACGGGTATAGCTGGTATTTTCTAAATCTGGAATAACCAAACCAATAGAACGGGTACGTCCTGCACGGAGACCGGCTGCCACAGCATTAGGATGGTAGTTATGCTCTCTGACCACTGCCATCACTTTTTCTACCGTTTTATCACTGACACGGTATTGCTTGGCTTTACCATTAATTACATAACTGGCCGTTGTGCGTGAAACACCTGCAAGGCGGGCGATTTCATCCAGTTTCACATTAACTCCTTCATAGACCCAAAAAAGGCCCTACTTTATCGCAGAGCCTGATAAATGTATGCACATAGCCCCGCAGTTTGCGATTTTTCATCGCATAATTTTATCCCCGCGAGAGACACCGACAATACCCGAACGAGCAACTTCAACAATTTCAGCAACATCCCGAACAGCATCGAGAAAGGCATCCAATTTATCACTGGTTCCCACCAACTGTACGGTATATAAGGTCGCAGTCACATCAACGATCTGCCCACGGAAGATGTCAGTACTGCGCTTTATCTCTTCACGTCCATATCCACTGGCCTGCAATTTGACTAGCATAATCTCACGCTCTACATGAGAACCCGGTGCCAACTCGCTGACTCGTAACACATCCACCAACTTGTGCAACTGTTTTTCAATCTGTTCAAGTACCCTTGCATCGCCCTTAGTCTGAATTGTCATCCGCGATAATGTCGGATCATCAGTTGGGGCGACAGTTAAACTTTCAATGTTGTAGCCACGCTGGGAAAACAGACCAACAACCCGGGACAGAGCCCCTGACTCGTTTTCGAGTAATACAGATAAAATCCGGCGCATAATCAGGTTCTCTCCGTTTTGCTTAACCACATCTCATCCATTGCTCCTCCACGGATCTGCATAGGATATACATGTTCAGTTTCATCCACTGTGACATCAACAAATACCAATCGCTGATTTTCAGTCACCTCTTTCAAGGCTTCGGCCAATTTACTTTCCAATTCATCATAACGTTGAATAGAAATACCAACATGACCGTAAGCTTCAGCCAATTTGACAAAATCAGGCAAGGATTCCATATAAGATTGAGAATGACGACCGGCATAAATCATATCTTGCCATTGTTTTATCATCCCCAAGAAACGATTATTCAAGTTAAGAACCAGTACCGGCAACCCATATTGCAACGCGGTAGACAGCTCCTGAATATTCATCTGAATACTGCCATCCCCCGTAACACAGACTACCGTCGCTTCCGGTTTCACCAATTTAACGCCCAAAGCAGCCGGTAAACCAAATCCCATCGTTCCCAAACCACCGGAACTGATCCAACGCCTTGGTTTATCAAATGGGTAATGCAATGCAACAAACATCTGATGCTGCCCAACATCTGAAGTGACGTAAGCTTTCCCCTTCGTCAGACGATAGAGAACCTCGATAGCCGCTTGTGGTTTAATTTTTTCACCACTGCGATCAAAACTGAGACATTTACGGCTACGCCATTGCTGAATAGATAACCACCAATCTTTTAGCGCATCGGGATCTTGTGTATCTTCTACTGTCTCCAGCAACGCCAGCATCTGCCTAAGCACCTGTTTCGCATCACCAACAATAGGTACATCTGCGGAAACCGTTTTCGAAATTGATGTTGGATCAATATCAATATGTAATACCGTTGCTTCCGGGCAATATTTTTCCAGATTATTGGTTGTACGATCATCAAAACGTACACCGACAGCAAAAATGACATCTGAATTATGGATTGCTTTGTTAGCTTCAAATGTACCATGCATACCGAGCATACCTAGGCTTTGCGCATGAGTTGCAGGAAAACTGCCTAATCCCATCAGGGAGCTCACAACAGGGATATTGAATTTTTCTGCCAATACCAGTAATTCTGCTGAACAATCTGCGTTAATCGCCCCCCCGCCTACATATATAACTGGTTTTTTCGCATTCAATAATTTTCTTAATGCCCGCTTAATCTGCCCTTTGTGTCCTTGAATCGTTGGATTATAAGAACGCATACTTATCTGATCAGGATAAATATAGGGTGATTTTACTACCGGATTTACCGTATCTTTCGGTAAATCAATAACGACGGGTCCTGGACGACCGCTGGAAGCTAGATAGAAGGCTTTTTTCAGTACCTTCGGAATATCCTCTGCTTTTTTCACTAAAAAACTGTGTTTTACGATCGGGCGGGATATCCCTACCATGTCACATTCCTGGAATGCATCATTACCAATCAGGGAACTGGCAACTTGACCGGACAATACAACCATCGGAATTGAATCCATATAAGCTGTGGCAATACCGGTAATGGCATTGGTTGCTCCTGGGCCGGAAGTAATCAATACCACACCAACCTTCCCGGTCGAACGAGCATAACCATCAGCCATATGAACTGCCCCCTGCTCATGACGTACCAGAATATGCTCAATGCCCCCAACCGTATGCAGGGCATCATAAATATCCAGTACTGCTCCCCCCGGATAACCGAATATATGCTTAACGCCCTGATCAATTAACGATCGGACGACCATTTCAGCTCCTGATAACATCTCCATAGGTTTTCCTCCAGGCTCTGTTTGCAAGTTAATAAATCGGAAGTTACTTCCACTTTTATTTTAGTAAGACGAATGGCCTCTCAGCGATATATTGATGCTGAGTTAATTAACATAACGCTAGAAACGGGTGTTAGCAATGTGCGTAAAGGCAGAATAGCAACTTTCTAACAATTCAAAATGTCTCTTGTAAGCGTTATCTTACTATTAAAAGGCTAAAGGTAAGTAGAATATGAGTGGCTATACCTAAAAAGAACGACAACGTATAGGCATTATCCAGTATATATGCGATAAAAAACTAAAAAGCAGTTTTCAAAATCGTTTAAGTCGCCGAGGTATGAAGTTGATAAAGGAAATGCAGATAAATGATTCAGATAATTTGACTATCATTTCCTCGTTTTTGGATAGCCACTGCAAATAATTGATTAGGGTAAAATCCATTTACCTCATTTTGATTAGATAATACGATAGAAGCTAACGTTTATTCTTGGAATACCAATCCTATACAATATTTTACTAGAGATAAAAATCGCAATTTCCATACCTATAAAACCTAATTAAATAATAAATCAAATAACGATTAAAAATAGAAAAAATTATTTACACAGTTCATAAAACAGCCCTCAATATTTATAAGAAGGCACAATGCAAAAAGAAATTCCTTAAAAGAATTAATCACTGAGATGGCTATTAACCCTTATGCTTTTTTATTTAATTAGCGGTTTAATTCATACTATCATGAATTTATTTTTTATCGACTATAAATTATATTAATTAAAGCAATTCATTAAAATAGCCAAATTTTCAACAAAAATAAATTTGGCATATTTAAAAAACAACCAAAGTGCTTATTCACAACATTGAATTATCTTTTAATACCTTTTCTAGCTTAGGAAAAACAGTAAAACCGTCGCGATCTAAAAAGTGCCCGCCATCAGGAAAACCATATAATTCAGCCCGGAGCTGCTGACTTAAATTTAATGTAAACTGTGGAGGTACAATCTCATCATTAAGCGATAATATTACTATTCGTTGGTTTATTTTGTGTATAAGGGGACGAAAATCCAAACACTCTTCAGTAAATATACTTAATTCGGGTAAAGTCGATAATTTTTCATAAAATCCTGCAATTAATACAATCCCCCCAATATTTACATTATCAGGTAAAGATGAGATATAACGGAGTGTAGCAATGCAACCCAGACTATGCCCGATAAAAAGTGTTCTTTCGTTAGGATTTGAAATGCTTTCCTGCAATTTTTCTTGCCATAAATGGGGAGAAGGAAAATGAGATTCAGGCATTTCCGGCACAATAACATTGATATTTAACTTTTCATATTGATCTTTAAGCCAAGGAAACCAATGGTGATCAGGGGTTGCTAAAAAACCATGAACAATAACTACATTATTAAAATTCATCAATTCACCTAATTACACAAAATGTATTTTATTTACCATACAAGCTTTATCTTATCCATATAATTTTTCAAAATAAGATAATTATATCCTGACCTAATTATACTTGGATTCACAAAATAATCTTATTAAATATAATTTATCTGCGATTTTAAATCTGAAATAAAATTTATTTTTCCAGTATTTAAGTCTTGAAATCCGGGTATTTTCAGGAAAAACCCAAAGCGGGATATTACTACAATATCCCCCATACTTTCCCTGAATAACTGGTAACACTCACTCTTTGTATAAAATCCCGAAAATCAATCCTGATACATAGATTCAATTTCTTCATAGTAACGCTGCATAATAATTTTCCTCCTCAATTTCAGTGTTGGAGTTAATTCACCCGTTTCCATTGAAAATGGTTTTGGCAGTAATATGAAACGCTTTACCTGATCGAAGTGAGCAAAGTTTTTCTGCATCTCTTTCAAGCGTTGCTCAAACATATCGATAATCTGATTATGGCGCAGTAATTCAACCCGGTCATGATATTTGAGATTAATTGACCTGGCATACTCTTCCAATGCTTCATAACAAGGCACGATAAGAGCCGATACAAATTTACGGGCATCAGCAATAACAGCAACATGCTCAATAAAGCGATCTTGCCCTAACGTACTTTCAATCATTTGAGGGGCAATATATTTACCATTCGATGTTTTCATCAAATCTTTCAGACGTTCAGTAATGAACAAATTACCATTTTCATCCAACTTACCGGCATCACCTGTACGCAACCAACCGTCTTGAGTAAATGCCTTGGTGGTTTCTTGCTGATTATTGAAATAGCCTTTCATCACAATTGGGCCACGCACTTGTATCTCATCTTCTTCACCAATACGGACGTCAATGCCAGGCGATGGTTTACCAATAGAACCAAGTACATAACCTTGCTCTTCCCAACAGGAAACCGTGGCACAAGTCTCTGTCATACCATAACCATATTTGATATTTATCCCAACAGCGAGAAAGAACAGGATAATCGTTTCGTCCAGACGTGCACCAGCAGCAGGTAAAAACCGAACTCTACCCCCCAACACATTCCGTAATTTGCTCAACACCAATTTATCAGCCAGTCGATGCATTGCTGTTGACCAGGGACAGCTTTTTTTACTTTGCAACTTACGTAAAAATTGACGCTCACCACATTTAATCGCCCAATTAAATAGCTTTCTTCGATGCCAAGGAGCCTTAGAAACCTTTTCAAAAACCGCACTATAAATTTTTTCGTAAAATCTCGGCACGGCACACATCACTGTCGGACAGACATCCGCCATAGCTTGACGAACAAAATTAGTGTCGGTCAGATAAACATTTTGTGCCCCTACATGCATGACATAGAAACTCCATGCACGCTCAAAGACATGGGATAACGGCAGAAAACTCAAAGAAATGTCCTGATCAGTTAACGTCAGGATATGATCATGTGAATACAACTGATAGGCTAAATTGCGGTAATCAAGCATGACGCCTTTAGGCTCACCCGTGGTACCAGACGTATAAATAAGTGTAACAAGATCATCCAGATTGTGGTTAGCAATACGGTTTTCCAACTCAGACTGATATTGTAATTCATTATCGGCCATGAAATCAGATAAATGCTGAGCTAATGAACAATCCCGCAAATCGACCGATTCATCTAAGACAATAATGTGACTTAACTGAGGGCAGCATTCTGTCAACGTAATAGCAACATCATACTGCGCCTGCCCACCAACAAACAAAATACGCACACCAGCATCATTAAGTATGAAACCAGCCTGCTCCTGACTACTCGTTGCGTACAGAGGGACAGTGACCGCCCGAAGTTGTAATACAGCGATATCTGCCAATGACCACGCCATGCTGTTATGTGCAAAGAGGCCAATTTTTTCTTGCACATCAATACCAATCTCCAACAATGCCCGGCTAATAGCGTTGGTCTTTTTACCAATATCATTCCAGTTTAGTTCGAGTTGTTCAGCCGGAGACCATTGGCGAAAAGCAATTTTCTCTGGGTGTTGTTTGATTTGTTGTTGCAACCGGTTTATCAAGTGATAAGGATGTAAATTTTTAGTTATCACAATTTTTTTCCTGTTCGAAAAACTTTTTTCTTATCGGAGAAAAAACAGTAGCTTCATTCTCCGATAATACCTTTTCGCATCACTTATTCGCTTTTCAGCTTACAGGTGTTAGCTATTTTCTTGCAGTCTACCGATTCCTGAACAACAGGAAAAGCCTATTTATCAAAAGTTGAAAAATTTGTGATAAAATAAAAAAACTCACCACCCTTATCCAGTAGTGAGTTTTCAAGTTAATTATCTGCCGCTAAGTTGACTCAACAACGATTTCATCCATTGATGCCCTTTATCTTTCGTTGTAGATTCATGCCAAATCAAATAACACGGACGACTTACTTTATCCCACGGTAATGAAACCGCTCTTATTGCTAATTGTTCGCTATAGTGCTCAACTAACCATTTTGGCGCAATCGCAACCAAATAGGTTTGAGAGACAATATGCAACACACTATTCAAATCGGTCCCCTGATAAACCACCGAACGCAAACGTTCACCTCCATCATAATAGGGAACGCTGAATGAACATATATTATCCAATGATACAACGGCATGATGTTCCTCATACAATTGCTGCTCACTAATACTATTTTCAATTCTTGGATGATGATTAGAAACAGCCAAAACCAACTCATCATTGAATAACGGGTAATGATGAAAATCCATACGTTCTAGCTGCGTATAGCTAATGACAAACTCAGTTTCCTGATACCTGAGCTGATGTTCAATATTATCATGCAGATATGATCTAATCGTCACACCCAGATTGGGTGTGTTTTGTTTCACCTGTTCAACTATTTTTGCAGCCAGTCTAATATCTAGAGGGCTACAAATTGAAAGACTAAAAACCCTATCACTATTATCAGGTTCAAAACCAACCCCAGGTAACTCGTTATATACCAGTTGTAATGCCTGACGGACTGGACCAAATAATTGATGGGCTCTTGCCGTCGGTTGTATTCCACGCCCATAACGTACAAATAATTCATCATTGAACATGAGCTTCAAACGAGAAACCGCATTACTGACAGCCGGTTGTGACATTCCTAATATCTGTGCCGCACGTGTTACATTCTGCATTTGCATAACTGCATCAAAAACAGTCAGCAGATTAAGATCCACATTACGTAAATGAATTTCATTTGGATCTTTTTTGGTTGCAGTTACTGAGGTGTATTCAGCCATTGTTTAACTCCACTAAACTCATGCAGATGATCCCAGCTAATAACAAAACATCGGAAATACCTTCATTTATTACTCAGATATTACGATGACTCTAACTATTAACGGGATCAATTGTCTTAATCATTTCGATAACAAATAATTAAGACTCATCCTTGTACAAATCTGAATACGCATAGCTAACCAGCGCATCCCCTTATTAATGTTAAAAATATATAATTTCAATTAGTAGACAATGTATTGCTCATTACTCATTCACAAAAAAGTACAATCATGTTAACAATTTATTCACCCTGCTATTCTGTATATGACGATAAATCAAAGAATTACATAGCTCACAATAAAATTACTCATTTATTATTATTAAACAATTTTATCAGAGTTATTATATTATAGAGTTATTTTCTCAAAGATATATAACATAACTTCCTATTTGTATCTATTTTTCCAATGACAAATGATGTTTTTCGGAAAAATACAAATCGACTTCCAGCTCATCACACACAAAATACTTAATTTTAATTAATCAGTATAATGCGCTATTTTTTATATAAATCTGAGCTTATCATTAAAGCCAAACCAGAACAAAAAAGGATAAAATAAAATCTTTTTAAATATAAACAGATCAACGCTTCAATTTACCACCATGAGAAAAGTAAAACCAAGAATCATATGCCTAAATGAATTCTTGACATCACTTTTAAGATAACGTATCAATAAAAGCATACGAATCACAAACACTCATTAATACTATTGAAAGGTTGGATCAATATGATTCACTCAATTTGTCTACTAAACCTACTACTCATCGTATCTGATATGCGCGGTATGCTGGTGGACAAAAAACAGAGTTGATTCAAAACTAGAGTTGGTCCAAACCAGACATGAACAAGAACCCGCGCCATGCGCGGGTTTTTTTTACCTGCTGGGCGCAAAAAATAACCATGAGAGGAACGTACATATGAACCAGCAAGTTATTATCTTCGACACCACGTTACGTGATGGAGAACAAGCATTACAGGCCAGCTTATGTGTGAACGAAAAACTCCAGATTGCCTTGGCCTTGGAGAGAATGGGTGTTGATATCATGGAAGTCGGTTTTCCAGTTTCCTCTCCTGGTGATTTTGAATCTGTACAGACGATCGCTAAGCAGATAAAAAACAGCCGTGTTTGCGCCTTAGCCCGTTGTGTAGAAAAAGACATTGATGTGGCCGCGGAAGCATTAAAAGTTGCAGACGCTTTTCGAATCCACGTTTTTTTAGCCACGTCCAATTTACATATTGAATCCAAGCTGAAAAAAACATTCGAAAATGTCATGGAAATGGCAACTCAATCAATCAAACGAGCACGTCGTTACACTGATGATATCGAATTCTCCTGTGAAGATGCGGGCCGTACACCTATTGATAATCTGTGTCGGATCGTTGAAAACGCTATCAAAGCAGGCGCAACGACGATCAATATCCCAGATACTGTCGGTTACACCACGCCATATCAATTTGGCGGCATCATCACTAACTTGATCGAACGCGTTCCTAATATTGATAAAGCGATAATATCCGTCCATTGCCACGATGATTTGGGGATGTCTGTCGCCAACTCTATCACAGCAGTACAATCTGGAGCTCGTCAGATAGAAGGGACGATAAACGGTCTGGGTGAACGTGCCGGTAACTGTTCACTGGAAGAAGTCATTATGGCGATTAAGGTCCGTCAGCAAATGTTAGGCGTTTATACTAATATCAACCATCAGGAAATTTACCGCACCAGTCAGCTGGTCAGCCAATTATGCAATATGCCGATCCCCGCGAATAAAGCAATTGTTGGTAGCAATGCATTTTCCCACTCATCTGGGATTCATCAAGACGGGGTACTGAAAAATCGTGAAACTTACGAAATTATGACACCAGAGTCAATCGGCCTGAAAGACATTCAATTGAACCTGACTTCCCGTTCTGGCCGCGCCGCAGTGAAACATCGTATGGAAGAGATGGGATATCAGGATAAAGATTACGATCTGGGTAGCTTATACGAAGCCTTTTTACGTCTGGCAGATAAAAAAGGCCAGGTATTTGACTATGATTTGGAAGCCTTAGCGTTCATCAATTTGCAACAACAAGAACCTGAATTTTTCCATCTAGACAACTTTAATATCCAATCTGGCTCCAACGTGATGGCAACAGCCGCTGTACGTTTAGTGTGTGGTAAAGAGGTGAAATCAGAAGCGGCCACAGGTAATGGCCCAGTGGATGCTGTCTATCAGGCAATCAGTCGAATAACTGAATACCCAATTGAACTGGTTTCTTATCAGTTATCAGGTAAAGGCCAAGGAAAAAATGCTCTGGGTCAGGTAAATATCGTTGTCGAATGCTTTGGGCGTCGCTTCCACGGCATGGGATTGGAAACAGATATTGTTGAATCTTCTGCCAAAGCAATGATTCATGCTCTGAACTGCATTTGGCGTACAGAGCAAGTTAAGAAAGAGAAACAACGTATACAGCAAGATACAAAGGAAATGGTGTAAACATGTCGAACAATTATCATATTGCAGTTTTACCCGGTGATGGTATTGGCCCCGAAGTTATGGCACAGGCTTATAAAATATTGGATGCAATCCGTAAGCGTTTCAATATCCGTATCACCACCAGCGAATATGATGTGGGTGGGATTGCTATCGATCGCCACGGCTGTTCACTACCGGCAAAAACCGTAGCAGGTTGCGAACAGGCTGATGCCATATTGTTCGGCTCCGTGGGAGGGCCTAAATGGGAACATTTACCACCAGCAGAACAACCTGAGCGTGGTGCACTGTTACCATTGCGCAAGCATTTTAAGCTATTCAGCAACTTACGCCCTGCCCGCTTATATGCCGGATTAGAGGCATTTTGTCCTTTACGCAATGATATTGCCGCCAAAGGCTTTGATATTTTATGTGTCCGTGAATTAACCGGCGGTATCTATTTTGGTCAACCCAAAGGACGTGAAGGCCAAGGTAAATATGAACGAGCATTTGATACTGAGGTTTATCACCGTTTTGAAATCGAGCGCATTGCCCGTATCGCCTTCGAATCCGCTCGCAAACGCGGTAATAAAGTCACATCTATTGATAAAGCAAATGTGTTGCAGAGTTCCGTATTGTGGCGAGAAGTTGTTACTGAGATTGCAAAAGCGTATCCAGATGTAGAAATCAATCACATGTATATTGATAACGCCACTATGCAATTAATTAAAGATCCGTCTCAGTTTGATGTGATGCTGTGCTCCAATATTTTCGGCGATATCTTATCTGATGAGTGCGCCATGATTACCGGTTCAATGGGCATGTTACCTTCTGCCAGCCTGAATGAAAAAAATTTTGGCCTGTATGAACCCGCTGGTGGTTCTGCGCCAGATATTGCCGGAAAAGGTATTGCTAACCCGATAGCCCAGATCCTGTCTGCCGCTTTACTGTTGCGCTATAGCTTAGGTCACAATGACGCCGCTAATGCGATTGAACAAGCGGTTAACTACGCGCTGGAACAGGGCTATCGCACAACAGATTTAGCCGGAAACGGTAAAGCAATTAGCACTGATGAAATGGGCAGCGCTATCGCCCGTCATATAGCCGAGGGTATTTAACATGGCTAAGACTTTATATCAAAAATTATATGACGCTCATATTGTCCGGGAAGTACCGAATGAAACCCCGTTACTCTATATTGATCGTCATTTGGTTCATGAAGTAACCTCCCCGCAAGCTTTTGATGGTTTGCGTACTAAAGGCCGCCCAGTGCACCAACCAAGTAAAACGTTCGCAACAATGGATCATAATGTATCCACGCAAACAAAAGATATTAACGCTTGTGGTGACATGGCACGTATTCAAATGCAGGAGTTGATGAAAAACTGTGCCGAATTCGGTATCACATTATATGACCTCAATCATCCCTATCAGGGGATTGTTCATGTCATCGGCCCTGAACAGGGGATCACCCTACCAGGCATGACGATTGTTTGTGGTGATTCCCACACGGCCACACACGGAGCATTCGGCTCGTTGGCCTTCGGTATTGGCACTTCTGAAGTTGAACATGTACTCGCCACCCAAACCCTGAAACAAGCCCGTGCCAAGACGATGAAAATCGAAGTGATGGGTGATGTCGGTGATGCTATTACCGCCAAAGATATCGTTCTGGCGATCATTGGCAAAACAGGTAGTGCAGGTGGTACAGGGTATGTGGTGGAATTCTGTGGTAAGGCGATTGAAGCACTTAGCATGGAAGGCCGTATGACTTTATGTAACATGGCAATTGAAATGGGTGCTAAAGCAGGTTTGGTTGCACCGGATGAAACCACTTTCACTTATATGAAAGGCCGCCAGTTCTCACCGAAAGGAGAGCAGTGGGAGCAAGCTGTTGCTTACTGGAAGACATTGAAATCTGATCCTAATGCACAATATGACACCATTATTACGATTAATGCAGAAGAGATCTCCCCGCAGGTTACATGGGGAACAAACCCTGGGCAGGTGATCGCCATTGATCAAACAATTCCTGCACCGGAATCTTTTAGTGATCCTGTTGAACGAGCATCTGCTGAAAAAGCACTGGCGTATATGGATTTGAAACCCGGTATTAAGCTAACAGATGTGAAGATCGATAAAGTCTTTATCGGCTCTTGCACCAACTCCCGAATTGAAGATTTACGGGCCGCCGCAACCATCGCACAAGGTCATAAAGTTGCACCTGGTGTTCAGGCAATCGTTGTTCCCGGATCAGGCCCCGTTCAAGCACAAGCAGAAGCAGAAGGTTTAGATAAAATTTTCATAGAGGCCGGTTTTGAGTGGCGCTTACCCGGATGTTCCATGTGTCTGGCAATGAATAATGACCGCCTGCAACCCGGTGAACGCTGTGCTTCTACCAGTAACCGCAACTTTGAAGGGCGCCAGGGACGTGGTGGACGCACCCATTTGGTGAGTCCAGCAATGGCAGCAGCAGCGGCGATTAATGGTCATTTTATCGATATACGCCATCCAGCACAGAAGTCATAAAGGAGAGAATGATGGAAAAGTTTATTCAACATACCGGCTTAGTTGCTCCTTTAGATGTGGCAAACGTCGATACTGATGCCATTATTCCCAAACAATTCTTGCAAAAAGTCACTCGCACAGGCTTTGGTCAACACCTGTTTCATGACTGGCGTTTTCTTGATGATGCAGGACAAAAACCTAATCCTGAATTCGTATTAAATCAGCCTTGTTATCAGGGTGCCAGTATCCTTCTGGCTCGTGAAAACTTTGGTTGCGGTTCCTCCCGTGAACATGCACCTTGGGCACTAACGGATTATGGTTTTAAAGTGGTTATCGCCCCAAGTTTTGCGGATATTTTTTACAGTAACGCTTTCAACAACCAATTACTGCCAGTAAAACTGAACGATAAAGATGTCAATGAGCTATTTGAGTTGGTTCAGCAAAACAAAGCTT
Source organism: Photorhabdus africana (assembly GCF_035181445.1). Lineage (NCBI taxonomy): Bacteria > Pseudomonadati > Pseudomonadota > Gammaproteobacteria > Enterobacterales > Morganellaceae > Photorhabdus > Photorhabdus africana. Next base: position 16,131 of record NZ_JAXBVE010000031.1, on the reverse strand, counting down.
GTCGTTTTACTGTCGATCTAGAACAACATAAAGTCCATGCTGGCGATAAAAACTATGATTTTGAAATCGATAGTTTCCGGCGCCACTGTATGATGAATGGTCTGGATAGTATTGGCCTAACATTACAACATCTGGATGCCATAATAACCTACGAGCAAGAACAACCGGTTTTCCTACGTTAATTTTTCCGTTATTGATTTATCCCGTAGTTTTCTACTACGGGATTTTTCTATCACGGGCAAAAACAATACCACCACGTCAATACTCATGCAGACAATCATTTTTTCAGTCATATACAGGGTTTTAATTAATATTTAGTCACCCCACATCACATTTAAAAGAAATTAACAGATAGAAATAGTGATAGTAGCTGGACAAAACGCCTCCAATACCGGATTATTACTCGCTTTAAACTGATATGTAAAAAAGAAGCGGGGAGTACATAATGTACAATAAGAAAAAAAGCCAGTAAGCTTTCTTACTGGCTGGCAAATCACCATTACTCAAGAAAATTGGGGGAGAAGCCAGATTTCGTCTGGCCTATTGAGCTACTTTCAATATGGATAATTATCGTCTCAATATAAGGAAATAAAAATTGATGAATAATACTCTGGAGTTCCTCTTTTATGCCCAGTTCACGCTTACAACAACAATTCATTCGATTATGGCAACACCATCAAGGAAAAGAGGCTGAAACCACGTTACAAGAACTGGCAAATGTACTGCATTGTTCAAAACGCCATATCCGTTCACTGCTCAACAATATGCAGAAAGCGGGCTGGTTACAGTGGCAGGCTGAGTCCGGTCGAGGGAAACGTTCTCAACTGAATTTCTTACGTGATGGATGGGAACTTCAACAACAACGAGCGGAAGAGTTGCTTGAGCAACATAACGTTGAGAAGTTGGTCCAACTGGTTGGTGATAAAGATACAGTCCGTCATATGGTACTATCTCAGATTGAGCGCCGTTTCCGTCAGGGAAAAAACTTATTGCGGATACTCTATTATCGTCCCTTCCCTAATCTTCTACCCGGATCACCTTTACGCCGTTCTGAAATTCATCTGATCAGGCAGATATTTAATAGCCTAACCCGCATAAATGAGGAAAATGGGGAACCAGAAGCTGACTTAGCTCATCATTGGCAACAATTATCCTCAAATCATTGGCGATTTTATCTACGGCCGGCCATCCATTTTCACCACGGCAGAGAATTACAGATGGCGGATGTCATTGCTTCGCTACAAAGATTACGCCACCTGCCCCTTTTTTCTCATATTGAAAAAGTCACAACGCCCACACCCCATGTGATTGATATTTTTCTTTCAGAACCTGATCTCTGGCTCTCTTTATTAATCGGCAGCCCACATGCCATGATATTGCCTCAAGAATGGCAAAAGTTACCGAACTTCTCTCGTATGCCAGTAGGAACCGGCCCTTACCAGGTCATAAAAAACAGCGCTCAGAAACTACAAATTCGTGCCTTTGATAATTACTTTGGTTTTCGGGCGCTGATTGATCAGGTGAATATATGGTTTCTACCAGAACTCGCCGAAAAACTGGTTTGTACAACTCTGCATCTGGAAAGTGACAGCACGGATAATAACTCGCTAGATAGCAGGATAGAAGAAGGCTGTTATTTCCTACTACACGACCATCGTTCAGCTAAATGTAAGAGAGAAGACGTTCGCCAATGGCTATGCAGCCTGCTAACACCGATCAATCTGCTAGCACATTGTGACCCCTTTTATCAACGCCATTGGTCACCTGCTTATGGTTTATTACTACGCTGGCATCACAGCAAGCTCATATCCGAATTGAACAAACCAGAGGATATTACCCATCTGACCGTCACGCTTTGTCATCAACATCACGAATACCACACAATCAGCCAGATCCTGCAAACCATACTGGCCAAGTGCGGCGTCGAATTGAAAATCAACATCGTGGATTATGACACATGGTTCAATGGTAACACCGAAAGTGACCTCTGGCTTGCTACCGCCAACTTTTATAATCCTCTGGAGTTTTCGCTGTTCGCTACGCTGTACGAGATGCCATTATTGAAAAAGTGCCTTGGTAATGACTTAAGTAAAGAAGTATCACAATGGCGACGACAAGAGTTATCGCTTGCAGAGTGGTGCGAAAAAATAGTTGATGAACATTGGCTGCATCCACTGTTCCACCACTGGCTTGAGCTACAGGGACAGAGAAGTATGCGGGGAGTCAAAATGAACACCTTTGGTTGGTTTGATTTCAAATCTGCCTGGTTCAACCCATATGAAGGGTAATTCACAGAAAAGGCCAGAGTTATGAACATACACAGGTGTACAAACTCGCTTTTATTCACTTTTTCTGTGGATATCTATGTGAAAAAGGCAGGGGTAATTCAGGTATAGCTTTATATTATGAATTATCAATCTATAGACAAAAAACGAAATAGTATTTATTTTTCATTGAAATAGCAGCTATTTACCTCGCTATTTCTCGCGTCAATCACGGCTATAATGGACAACGTTAGTTGGCGAGAATAAAAAACAACCAAACATCATGTTATCCACAGGTTATGCTTTTTAGTTAAGCAAAAAACAGCGGTTTTTGTAGAAAAAAGTGTTAGTCAAACCTGTAAATCAAACCAGTGATCTCATTTTTGTCTACTTATCCCATAAAACTGTGGATAACATGGTGTAAAATCCTGTTCATTATTACCGGCAATAGGTGAACAAGAACGGCAGTCAATTTTACAATATTTGAAACAGCAATAAAAAATGTTTGTATATCATGCTATTATCACTTTTTAGCTATTGTATGAACCTCAGATTTATTATTCACAGAAACTAAGGCTGTTTTTTGACCTAAAAAACGGATATCTCAAATGAACACACTGTTTTCTCCCCCACCTCCACCAGACAACGAGCAACAGTTGCTTGAATGCGCCCAACTTCTGGCTGGCTTATCAATGGGAGAACTCGCGGCAAAAGCAAATTTACCTATCCCTCCCAATCTGAAACGAGATAAAGGCTGGGTAGGCATGTTGCTAGAATATTACCTGGGTGCAAGTGCCGGCAGTAAGCCAGAACAAGATTTCGAACATATCGGTATTGAGCTTAAAACCATCCCAGTAGACAGAAGAGGTTATCCACTAGAAACAACATTTGTCTGCGTTGCACCATTAACAGGGAACAGTGGTATTACCTGGGGAAGCTGTCATGTTAGACGCAAATTATCGCGGGTGCTGTGGATACCTGTTGAAGGTGAACGGGAAATTCCTTTAGCCAAACGCCGGGTTGGTTCTCCTTTATTGTGGAGTCCCAATCAAGAAGAAGAAGAGTTACTACGTCGCGACTGGGAAGAATTGATGGATTTCATCGTGCTTGGCAAAATAGAGAGCGTTACCGCCCGTCATGGCGAAGTATTACAGTTGCGTCCAAAAGCGGCTAACAGCAAGGCATTAACCGAAGCAATCGGCGCACGCGGCCAGCCTATTATGACTCTGCCTCGCGGGTTCTATCTAAGGAAAAATTTCACTGCTCCTCTATTGGCCCGTCATTTCTTGATTTAACGTTGAGATATGACTGATTTTTACATTGGCGCACTTACCTTACATCTAATCACGCGTATAATTAGGCTTTTACCTTAAGGTCTTAATAAGCAATGTTAGAATGGATTGTTGATCCCCACGCTTGGATGGCACTTGCCACCCTGACAATTCTAGAAATCGTTTTAGGGATTGATAACATAATCTTTTTGTCACTTGTTGTGGCAAAACTCCCTAACCATCAACAAAGTAAAGCACGTAAGATCGGACTAATGGGAGCAATGCTAATGCGCTTGGCGCTATTAGCATCTATTGCCTGGGTTATTCGGCTGACCTACCCGATATTGACAGTTTTTGAACATGACATTTCTGCCCGTGACTTAATCCTATTCTTTGGCGGTCTGTTCCTGATCTGGAAAGCCAGCAAAGAAATCCACGAAGCAATCGAAGGTGACAATGAAGGAGAGCTAAAACATCCTGTTCACTCCTTCCTAGGGGCCATCATCCAGATTATGTTGCTGGACATTATTTTCAGTCTGGATTCAGTCATCACCGCAGTTGGTCTGTCCGATCATCTATTCATTATGATGGCAGCCGTTATCATAGCCGTCGGTGTTATGATGCTCGCCGCTCGTCCTATCGGTGAATTCGTTGACCGTCACCCTTCCGTCAAAATGCTAGCGCTGTCATTCTTAATCCTTGTAGGCTTTACCCTTATTCTGGAAAGTGTACAAGTGCATATACCTAAAGGTTACATCTATTTTGCTATGTTCTTCTCAATGGCAGTAGAAACGCTGAATCTCATGCGTGGGAAAAAGAAAAGAAATTAGAAGTAGCGCTAAATAACGCTAAAAAATATCATTCTTTGATTTAAAAAGTACGCCATAGATGCCCAGTTCAGTACTGCGGCATCTCAATTCTATGCAGCAAAAAAATTGCCGGTTATTTCGGCATTTTTTATTATACTCAGCTAACCTAGCCAAGTATGAGCACCTTATTATGACTATCCAAGCAAATATGCGTGAAGTTAAAAGTAACTTAAGCCAATTAGCTGACAAACCTTATGTCCAAATTATACCAATAACTCAACCAGATAGAGTTCCTGGCGGATTCGCAGATCTTATTACCATAGGAGAAGATTTTTTTGATGCAGATCGGGAAATTCAGTTAATGTTTGAAGGTGACAAGTGAAACATGATAAAGAGTACCAAAAAAGCATATAAAGGTTACATCAATCCAAATAATAGCCGAATTTCAAGGGGATAGTTCCACAACTCAGTACGAGCTTATTTCACTATCCCCTAAGCTATATTAAGGCTATGTGCTATTTAGCGCTTCTTAGACGCCTGTAAATAAAGCATCTCCAGCGCAATAGTCGCACCAGCCAGAGCCGTAATTTCAGACTGATCATAAGCTGGAGCAACTTCTACCACATCCATACCGACAATATTTAGCGGTTGCAAACCACGCAGCAATTTCAGTGCACGATCAGTTGTCAGACCACCAATGACGGGGGTACCCGTACCCGGTGCAAAAGCCGGATCAAGACAATCGATATCGAAAGTCAGGTAAACCGGCATATCGCCAACCGTCTCTTTTATCTGAGCAAGCAAATCATCCACACTACGGTCATTCACCTGATCAGCATCCAGCACCGTAAAACCATTGTCCCGTCCATGTTCAGTACGAATACCAATTTGTACTGAATGATGCGGATCGATTAACCCTTCAATTGGCGCATGATAGAACATGGTACCGTGATCAAATTGGCTACCGTTTGGATAGGTGTCAGCATGAGCATCAAAATGAACCAGAGCCATTTTGCCGAAATGTTTGGCATGAGCGCGCAACAAAGGCAAAGTAATAAAGTGGTCACCACCAAAAGAGAGCATACGCTTACCGGAAGCCAGCACTTTTTCAGCATGAGCTTGTAATTTATCACTCATATCCTGAGCATCACCAAAGTTGAAGACCACATCACCGCAATCTACAACTTTAAGACAATTGTGTAGCTTAAAATCCCACGGCCAACGGCGGCTTTCCCATGCCAAGTTAGTAGAAACCTGACGAATGGCCGCAGGCCCGTGGCGACTACCTGCACGGCCTGATGTTGCCATGTCAAATGGTATGCCAGTAATTACCCACTCTGCATCGCTGGAATATGGCTGGAAATTCAGCGGAAAGCGCAGGAAACCGAAGGCATTAGAAACCAGAGAGTCATCTTGTTGGTTGCCCAAGGTACTTATTGTCATGAGATATATCCTCAAAAGTTTCCCGACAGAACAAAGCTATTTAATTCCAGAATACATGCCATGACGAAATGGGGTATTTCTGAGATAACCCCATTTCTCCGCATCTGGTTTATATTAAATAACGTTACCTGTATACAGGAGGCTTAATTAACACCAGAAGATTATTCATCTTCCAGATATGTGTAGCCATAAAGACCACTTTCAAATTCCAGTAAAAATTGCTCTTGCAAGCCTGTATCCAAATCCGTGCCTTTTACTTGATCACGGAAGCGAGCCATCAGTACATTAGGGTCCAGTTTCACATATTGCAGCATATCCGCGACTGAATCCCCTTCTTCACTTTGGTTATAGGTCACTTCGCCATTATCGAATACATAAACATCAATAGCCGCTGTATCGCCAAACAGGTTATGCATATTGCCAAGAATTTCCTGATATGCTCCCACCATAAAGAAACCAATCATTGGCAAGCAATCAGGATCATAAGCGGGCATCGGCATTGTCGTGGCTACACCATCACCATCCACATAATGATCAACAATACCATCGGAGTCACAGGTGATATCTAACAATACCGCACGGCGATCCAATGGCTTATCCAATCCCTCAATGGGTAAAACAGGAAACAACTGATCGATACCCCATGCATCAGGCAGAGACTGGAACAGTGAGAAATTCACATAGAATTTGTCTGCCATACGCTCTTGCAGCTCATCAATAATTGGCCGGTGAGCACGGTTGCTTGGATCAAGATCCTGTTGAATACGGCGACAGATATTCAAATATAACTCTTCCGCCCACGCCCGTTCTGTCAAATCCAGCATGCCATGAGCATATTGTGTATGAACATCATGTAGATCAAGCTGACCATCATGCAGCGATTCACGTAAAGAACGTCTATTTCCTTCAGAGTGCATCTCCTGCCATGTTTCCCACAAACTGGTGAGCGGGCGGGAAGCATCTTCTGCCGGCGGCGTCGTCTGCGTAAATTCATTACGCTCAACCCCGATAACATTGGAGACCAGGACAGTATGGTGAGCGGTCAGGGCACGACCGGATTCCGTGATAACAGTCGGATGGGGTAAACCATGTTCATCACAAGCATCACCAATACCCCAGATGACATTGTTAGCATATTCATTCAACCCATAGTTCACGGAACAATCAGATTGAGAGCGGGTCCCTTCATAATCGACACCCAATCCACCACCAACATCAAAACATTGAATATTTACCCCGAGTTTATGTAACTCGACATAAAAACGCGCTGACTCACGGACACCTGTTGCGATATCACGGATATTCGCCAACTGTGAGCCAAGGTGAAAATGCAACAATTGCAGACTATCAAGTCGATCCACAGCACGCAACGTTTCAACCAATTGCAATACTTGAGTTGCCGCCAGCCCAAACTTCGATTTTTCACCGCCACTGGCCTGCCATTTACCTGATCCCTGAGATGCCAAACGTGCACGGACTCCCAAGCGCGGGATCACATTCAATCGTTCAGCTTCTTCCAATACTTGGGCAATCTCAGACATCTTTTCGATCACCAAATAAACCTTGTGACCTAACTTCTCACCTATTAGCGCCAGACGAATATATTCACGATCTTTATATCCATTACACACGATAACGGTACGAGTCATACCCGCATGGGCCAGCACTGCCATTAATTCCGCTTTGGAACCAGCCTCAAGCCCTAAAGGTTCACCGGAACTGGCCAGTGATTCAATAACACGGCGTTGTTGGTTAACTTTAATGGGATAAACTAAAAAGTAATCGCCTTTATAACCATATGACTCTCTGGCACGTTTAAATGCGGCATTAATTGAACGCAAACGATGTTGCAGGATCTGAGGAAAACAAAATAGCGCTGGTAAGCGCAAATGTTTCTGCTCCTGCTGAACTCTTTTGACCAATTCCGCAAGATCAATTCTTGCTCCCGGCAAATCAGGATTTGGACACACACTAACATTGCCAAGATCATTGACGTAGTAGTAACTCCCTCCCCAATATGCAATATTGTAAGTCTGTTGCATTTTACGAGCGATATTATCATTCATGGCAGTCTCCTTAAGGGAGTTAGAGTTTTTCGCCTTCGCCTGTAATTAATAAATAACCCAAAACACTATAATCTCGCGTGTTGAGAAATATCAGGGAACAGCATGCTCTCAGGTTGTAAAAAGCGTTTAGTTACTACTAAACAACGACAAAATTACCGAGCGACAATACACCTGTCCGACATATCCGGCCTGTTTGCAGACAACAGATAACATCGCATTAAAGACATATTGAAAAGAAAGGAAAAAGACGCGGATACATCCGACGACAAGTGTGGCTGTTGGCCATAAGCAATCAGCAGATAATGGTTCATTACCCCATTCACCCCCACACATGACTCATATTTAAGGAGCCATTTTCTCGATTGAGAAACAGAAGCTAGTTAGCTTTCTGCGAGTCTGTAGCAAAAATAGTTCAACTACGGCCGCAGTTTATACTCGCAATCACATAAAATTGCAAAATGAAATTGAACAAAACTGACATACAAACCAAGAAATTATTTATTCACCCGATGAAAATTACTCGCTGAACTAAAAAAATCTAGCACATGGATAAGAATTCCCCTAAAATAGCCATCTAGATGTTAATCCATCCATTTCCAAACTGAAATTATATTTTAAGGTAACGTTATATAATGACCACATACCTTTTCACTTCCGAATCTGTTTCCGAAGGGCATCCTGATAAAATTGCAGACCAAATATCTGATGCCGTTCTTGATGCTATTCTAGAACAAGATCCAAAAGCACGAGTTGCCTGCGAAACCTATGTTAAAACCGGCATGGTCATGGTTGGTGGTGAAATTACTACCAGCGCTTGGGTTGATATTGAAGAAATTACGCGACAAACAGTTCGAGAGATTGGTTATGTTAATTCTGAAATGGGTTTTGATGCAAACTCATGTGCAGTATTAAGTGCCATTGGTAAACAATCACCGGATATTAACCAAGGTGTTGACCGTGAAGATCCCCTGCAACAAGGTGCTGGTGACCAAGGGCTAATGTTTGGTTATGCAACTAACGAAACTGATGTACTCATGCCTGCGCCTATCACCTATGCACACCGTCTGGTTCAGCGTCAAGCGGAAGTTCGGAAAAATGGTGTACTGCCGTGGTTACGCCCCGATGCTAAAAGCCAAGTCACTTTCCAATACAATAACGACAAAATTGTCGGCGTTGACGCGGTTGTACTTTCCACACAGCATGCTGAAAATATTAGCCAGAAAGATCTGCAAGAAGCGGTCATGGAAGAGATCATCAAGCCGGTACTGCCTGCTGAATGGTTAAATCCAACAACCAAATATTTCATTAACCCAACCGGTCGTTTTGTCATTGGTGGCCCAATGGGTGACTGTGGTCTGACTGGCCGTAAAATTATCGTAGATACCTACGGTGGCATGGCACGTCATGGTGGCGGAGCATTCTCCGGTAAAGATCCATCCAAAGTCGACCGTTCAGCGGCTTATGCTGCACGCTATGTAGCAAAAAATATTGTTGCGGCTGGTCTGGCTGATCGTTGCGAAATTCAAGTTTCTTACGCTATCGGCGTTGCAGAACCCACGTCCATCATGGTGGAAACATTCGGTACTGAAAAAGTTTCAACAGCAACTCTGACTCTACTGGTACGTGAATTCTTTGATTTACGCCCCCACGGTTTGATTCAGATGCTGGATCTACTGCACCCAATCTATCGTGATACTGCCGCTTATGGTCATTTTGGTCGACCACAGTTCCCGTGGGAAGCCACTGATAAAGCAGAAGCACTGCGTGATGCTGCGGGTTTGAAACTATCAGCGATGAATATGTAAAAATATAAAAATGGAAGCCGGGTTTAGATAACTGAACCCGGCTTTTTTTAGCATTAGCTGACGATTGAAGAATCCCTCAAAATATTATTATCGGTTGTTCAAGAATTTCTAATAAAATTCACTAATCCTTACCTATTATCTTCAACACATGAAATCAGCTAGCGTTCCCATTTCCCTACAACAAACCGTCATGAATACTTTGCGGCAAAAACTGTTACAGGCCAACTTATATCTCAACCGTGATTTTCCTGAACCTACAATAAACTACCGCCAGCGGGGAACTACCGCAGGCAGCGCCTATATAAAAAATTGGGAAATCCGCCTTAATCCAGTGTTACTGATTGAAAACCAACAAGCTTTTATTGATGAAGTTGTGCCTCACGAATTAGCTCATCTATTGGTTTATCGCTACTTTGGGAAAGTGCCTCCACATGGAAAACAGTGGCGTTGGATGATGGAAGAAGTACTGAACGTTCCAGCTAACCGTACACACAAATTTAAAATCGACTCAGTACGTAGTCAAACTTTTACTTATTACTGTAATTGCCAGCAACATGAACTAACCCTACGACGCCATAATAAAATTCTGCGAGGAGAAAGTCATTATATCTGCCAAAAATGCGGAGAAAAGCTTATTGCTAAATCAATTAACTTTTTCAATCCTAATTTATAACAATTAAATAGTCTGAGCCCAGTAAAATACAGGACTCAGACCTTAATTAACGTGTGATTTAAATTATCTAACTTTTGGCAGCAATTCACCAGACCGGGGTATTTTTGGCTGTTATATTTTTTTAAAAAACATTAGTTACAAAAAACTCACCTACTCTTGTTTCTTGTTGAATATTGTTTGCAAAATAGTTTAATTTTAATCATTACTTTATAAATGTTCTTTTAACTCGAATATACCCAATGGATTTCAAGATTCATCGCGACGGCAAGGGAGCGAATCCCCGGGAGCATAGGTAACTATGTGACCGGGGTGAGTGAGTGCAGCCAACAAAGAGTCAACTTGAAAGATGACGGGTATAGATATAATAAAATAAGGAACCCATATACATGCATAAAATACCGTTCTAAAAAGCAAGAAAAGATAATTATAATCCAATTTTATTTCATATATATAATGAGCCAATGCTAAATCGGTTATTACAAATAATGAAGTAAAAACCAAAAGGATAATATAAAATAAAGGTGTTTTTTTCTTTTTTCTTTTTTCTTTTTTCTTTTTTCTTTTTTCTTTTTTCTTTTTTCTTTTTTCTAAAGAAAAGAATAGATGTATAAAGTGCAACTCCAAAAATAATGATAAAACAAATAAACTCAAACCCTATAAAGATACGTAATTCACCTAAAAAATCATAACCAGAGATCAAGATTGTCATTGTTTTATATGCACTAAATAAAGAACTCAATATTACAAAGATAAGATTTATTGCCGGAAAATAGAGAAATCCGCCAATGCCACTCAGTTCTTTCGCTTCACATGCTGCACAAAAATCTGATTCATGTAATGCTCGGTTTTCACATTTAATACACTTCATAAAATTTCTCCAAATAGTAACTTCAATCCAAGGATTAATTATTAAATTACACAGGTGATAGTATATAAATCAATAACTTATTAGTCCGATAAATACCCCTATTTTTAATATCCTTATTTACATCTCCAAGTGAAAAAAGAAATATTCCATCTATAAAAAAACGACACAACCATCTGATAATAAAGAAATAGTTAGATTCATAAAAATATAACCAATATCTATATAATGTTTTTAATAAAGAAAAACTTTACTCGATCACTCTTTGAACCATCACATTTTACATAGCTTGAGCCAGTCCTATAGTCCAGAGTCCAGAGTCCAGAGTCCAGAGTCCAGAATATTGTGCCCACAGACAGGTATCGGCTGTTAATACACTAGTCCAGTACGCAAAAACGATATCATTAAGATCAACACTGCTATTAGCAAAATATTGAATACCGGCGTTGGCTCCCACACTAATTAAACGAGTTGTTACCGTAGCTTGCGACAACAATGGTAAGGTCAATGTACCTCCCTCTACGGCAAATATATTCTGACAAGAGAGAGGTATTACCGCTACAGGCTTTCTAGATTTCGGTTTGCTTGTCCTGTTGCCATTTCTTAATTGTGTCTTTTTTATTCGCCTCTGCCGCCAATACATCTGCCAGTACATTATTCTCAATAATAGACATTTTATTTCTCCTCCTTGTTTTTATTTGATGAAGAAAGTTTCTTGCAAAATTCTTGTATTAGACTAAATAAATAAATAAAAAATCCAAATATTGCTCCACCACTACCGCCTACTTTTATACTGAATTTTAATCCATTAATAACTGGTTGAATGTCTAAAAGAAAATACCCTTCTTTAAAAAATAGAATAAGGTATGTTAAAGGAATGCTAATCATACAACACACTGAAAAAATCATTCCCCATCCCAATACTAGATAGATAAATTGTTTTAGTCTAAAAATAGTGCCCCTTTTATTGTTCATTTTTTTCTTCCTTGTGTTTTCTTTACTCCTTCTTCTGCAATGTAATCTGTTGCAGTTCCAGCATAATTTCCGATAATTGTTCCACCAATCTCGGAAACTTTATTAGAATAACCTTTAGAAAGCATTTCATTGGTAAACTTACCCCCCACTTTATTACCAATTACAGTACCAACTGCGTTACCTAACATTGAGATTGTAGGATCTTCTCCTTTAGCTTTACTTCCTAAATAAGCGCCTCCTGTATTAACAAGGGTGCTAAATAGTGTTCCTTTACCTTGAGTTAATGCGCCAGCTGCTACCGCTATCAGTGTATCTGTTGCACTATAGTGTTCTCCTGGTTTCAACGTTAAAAGCTGTTTGGTAGCATCTGTTGCTCCACCTAAAATACCGCCACCAATGACTGCCGCGGCCCCAGCAATAGGGCCAACTATAGTACCTCCCACAGCAGAAGCACCTGCCCCCCAAGCGACTAACAATCCTCTTGCCGGATCTTGTCCTTCTGGGTGATCGCCTTTGGCATGTTTTGACAATGCCGCTGAAATCTCTTGAGGGGATTTACCTTCATTTAACATAGCGGTAGCCAGACTTGATGCTGACCGACCGTAATCCGCCATCCCTTTTGGCAAGCTCAGTGCATTATTGTCAGTAACAAGCTGTATCCAGACTTGCGATTATATTGGCCGGAATTAAGTAGCTAAGGATCTGAAGAGGATTTTCTTTTGCGAATTTCTTCTATCTTCGCCAATACCCAAATTCCAATTCCAACAGGCAATCCTGCACCAACTCCTACTCTCGCAGTGTAAATAAAATCATTCCAATGATAATTAAAATAATCATTTTCAAAATAATAAAATGCAGGTACAGCTAACCCTGCAATAAAGGCCAAAAGAAAAATAAACGATGTCCAGTAAGCTGTAAGTAGGATAAAAGCTTTTAATCCTATTCGTTTATTTTCCATTTTTAGCTCCATTTTCTTTTATCTGGTTTTCAATACCAGTGCCTATTACTGTACCTACAACAGTACCTCCGATAGCACCACCTATTTCTGACGCTACAGGACTGATAACGACAGGAGCCAGTTTATCTGTAATTATTTTTCCACCTTTAGCACCTGCTACAGTACCAACAGCCGCACCTATAACAGCTCCAGTTGCATCTTCACCTTTAAGCTTGCTACCCAGCCAGGTTCCACCAATATTTACCCCTTCTGTATATATCAAACCTTTACCTTGGGTTAATGCTCCCACTCCGGCAGCTATAAGGGTGTCGGTATAGCTGTAACTCTCGTTTGGTTTCATAGTGATAAGCTGTTTTCCGGTATCGGATATTGCACCAAGTAAAGCTCCACCCACTACGGCTGCGGTCCCAGCAACAGGCGCAATTATAGTACCTCCCACAGCAGAAGCACCTGCCCCCCAAGCGACTAACAATCCTCTTGCCGGATCTTGACCTTCCGGGTGATCACCTTTGGCATGTTTTGACAATGCCGCTGAAATCTCTTGAGGAGATTTACCTTCATTTAGCATAGCGGTAGCCAGACTTGATGCTGACCGACCGTAATCCGCCATCCCTTTTGGCAAGCTCAGTGCATTATTATCCGCTGCATTCTTCCCTGTCTGCGCCCCAGTGAGGGCGCTGGCGGTGGAATCACCGGCAATACCACCGGCCAGCCCGGCCGCCAAAGTGGAAAGGGTACTGATAGTTTGTTTCTGTTCCTCCGTTAACTCACTGACTTTGGCCCCATCACCGTAAAGTTGCTTAATCAGGACCTGAGCCGCCAGTTCACCCGACGCGGCACCGGCAGCCCCTGACAGGGCATTGTTACCACTCACTTCTGCCGCTACCGCGCCTAAAATCGCGTGGGCCAGCGTATTGGTGGCGATATCCACCTGATGGGTTTGTGGGTCGGTGGTCAGATCTTTTATCACGCCCGCCAGATACGGTGAAGCGCCCCCGGCCAGCGCCTGACCGAGATTGTTCCCTGCCAAGCCCTGAATCGCTGCCGTGGCCGCCTGTAAGGCTTTCTGATAGGTTCCGCCGGTCCCGAAGCCCGACTCATTCAGCGCCTGCGTATAAGCCGTGTCATAAACTTGTTGATTGATATCCGCTGGCGTCGGGTGTTTTTTGCCTGCGTTGATCAATTTTTCTCTGGCCGCAGCTTTGTCCTGTTCACTGATATGGTCCAATTTTGCTTTCGCCGCTTTGGTGGCGATAATTTTCCCTTCCGTACTGGCTATCTCGGTCATCTGGGCGCTGATTTCGCCAATCAGTTGCGCCTGTTTCAGCCGTTGCTGTTCCTTTTCCTTATCAAATATGGGACTCAGGACATTGGCGGCATTATCGGTATCGCGACTTAAGTTCGCGACATCCTGCGTCTGGTGCGCCTTGTCCCGGATAATCAGGTTGCCGTCACTGACGGCGGCGTGCGTGGTGCTGCTGTCATGGCCTGAGTTATGAGTCCCCGTCAGCCCATTGACCGCCAGATTATTCAGGACCTGACCGGCGGTCGGTTGGCCGAGGCTGACGCCCGCACTTTGCTGTTCGACAGTAAAATCCGCTTGATTCTGAATGTCCTTGAAGCCCAGCGTTCCGGTGTTCAGGGTGTTTTTGGTTTTGTCAGCGTGACTCGCTATCACCGCGCCGTCCAGTTGGGTGTGGTCACCGACATTAACCTGATAGCCGCCTTTGCCGGCAAACAGCCCGGTTTGCTCCTGCACGCTGTCATAGTTGCTGTGCAGTTTATTGCGGCTGGCATTGAGGCTCGCGGTGCCGTTGGTGAGGGGACCCGCGGTGGCACTGAAGCCGGCGCTGGCATTCTGTTGTTTGCTGTCATAGCGCTGGCTGTCCTGCTCGCTGCTGAGGGTCAGATGACGTTTCACCTCGGTGGTAATCTGCTCGCCGCTGACCTGAGCGCCTTTTAACGTCGTGTCCCGGCCACTGTTCAGCCCGACGGTCTGTCCCGCCTGTAATGTGGTGTTAGTGTGACTGACGCCGTTGCCGTTTTCACGGCCGTTTCCCCGGCTGACATTGGCCGAGACGTTCAAACCGGTGCCTCCCGGTCCCGCGGTCAAGCCCACTCCCAGCGAACTGCCGTGGCTGCTGTTTTTGCCGGTCGTCTGTTCGGTGTTCTGGCTGGAGGAGAGCTGAATATCCCGGTGAGCATTCAGTTGCAGGTCTTTACCCGCCTGTAACTGGCTGCCCTGAATGCGGATATCGCCATTCTGGCCTGATGCGCCTTTGCCATCCCCGTTGGCGGTTATGGTGAGGTTATCCCCGGCAGTGAGATGGCTGCCCTGTTGGGTGGTCTGGCGGTGCTGCTGTTCTGAACGGGAGGATTGCCGACCGTAGGACAGGCTCACCCCGGCCAGATTATTATTGCCTTTGTCATCACTGCCCTGAGCCGCCGCCAGTCGGCCAGCCTGCACCGCTTGCACTCCGCTGAGGGCAGCTTGAGTGTTTTGCAGCGCTTTCACTCGCGGGTCACTTTCAGTGCGGGCGGCTCTGGCTGTTTGCGCCGCGCTGTTGACGGCCCCGCCGGCGGCGCCACTCAGCGCCACGGTTAAGCCGCGCTGTTTCTGTTCGGTTTTTGTCGTGGTGTGATGGCGGTTTTCCGCACTGGTGATAGTGACCTGTTGACCGGTCAGCGTCAGGTCTTTACCGGCAATCACCTCGCTGCCGTGAACCCGGAGCTGTTCACCTGCGTTGAGGGTGACATTGCCCTGACTGCTGCCGACCGTGCTGCCTTTACTCAGCTGGCTGTCACTGTCGGTGGTGACTTTCTGGCTGGCTTTGCCTAAGGTGAAGCCAATGCCGCCGGTCCCCATCAGGCCCGATTTTTTCTCCTGCCGCAGATGGGTTTCATTATGCACTTCTGCTGCGGTGGTGACGGTGAGCTGATGACCGGCGTTCAGGCTGACATCCTGCGTACCTGCGACGTTGCTGCCGCTAATATGCAGGTCT